>NZ_JAHKQX010000005.1:0-288457 GCF_019345515.1 Shewanella sp. NKUCC06_TVS
CGGAATTGTGGGCTGGGAAAGGTTATGGCAAGGATGGTTTAAACTGCAAACCATCCTTGAAGGTTACCAGCTAGCCTTGTCTCTTGAGCAAAAGATGTGATCAAGAGACAGACCATAGCGTGGGGATTTTTTATGTCTGTTGTTTTTATTAAAACTAAGGCAATAAAAAGCCCCGCAAATGCGAGGCTTAATTGAGTAACGCAGAATCTAGTGACTAGATTACTTTACGCTTACTTACTTGGCGTTCATCAGTGCAACCGCGTTATCTAACATACGGTTACTGAATCCCCATTCGTTATCATACCAAGACATCACTTTCACTAAACGACCGTTCACACGGGTTTGAGTGGCGTCAAAGTTTGAAGAAAACGCATTGTGGTTAAAGTCGATAGACACCAATGGCTCTTTGTTTACTGCTAACACTTCGCTCAATGGCGCAACGCTGGCAGCACGTTCAATAATGGCATTTACTTCTTCAACTGTCGTGTCACGGGCAGCGATGAAAGATAAATCCACGAGTGATACGTTAACTGTAGGTACACGAACCGCTAAACCGTCGAATTTACCTTGTAATTCAGGTACAACCAAACCTACAGCAGCAGCTGCGCCAGTTTTAGTTGGGATCATTGACAGTGCAGCAGCACGGGCACGACGTAAATCTGTGTGGTACACGTCAGATAAACGTTGATCGTTGGTATAAGCGTGAATGGTGGTCATCAGGCCTGATTCGATACCAATCTCGTCATTTAACGGCTTAGCAAAAGGGGCTAAACAGTTAGTCGTACAAGAAGCATTTGAAATCACTGTCATGTCTGACGTCAGTACATTGTTGTTCACACCGTAAACAACAGTGGCATCGACGTTTTTGCCTGGAGCAGAAATAATCACTTTCTTCGCGCCAGCGGTTAAATGTGGTTGAACGGTTTCTTTAGAAGTGAAGATACCAGTACATTCGAAAACCACGTCAACTTGCAACTCAGCCCATGGCAGTTTTGCAGGATCACGTTCTTGGAAAGTGAGGATCTTATCGCCATTCACATAAATGGCTTCGGCATCATGGTCAACTTTCGCATTGAAACGACCGTGAACAGAATCGTATTTTGTCAGGTGAGCGTTGATTGAAGCATCGCCTAAATCATTAATAGCGACAATCTTGATTGGGTAAGCTTTTTCGCTTTCGTACAAGGCGCGTAATACGTTTCTACCGATACGGCCATAGCCATTTATTGCTACACGGATAGTCATCTCATATCCCTCTGGTGATTATAAAATTCAACTGGTAGTAAAATTACCAAACTGACAGCTATCGTCAAGTTAAATCGGCATTTTACCGCTGTCTTGATTAACAAATTAGGTATTTTTTTTACATCGGTCGCGAAATCGCCATTTTTTACGCGTTTATTGGGTAAAAAATTACAAGATGGCAAACATTTTGCCATCGATTGCTTAGTCTGTTTTTTCGACTGGCGCAGGCAGCACAGCCTCGGTTTCAGTTGGCGCTTGGGCAACCGCTTGAGGATCAAGCCATTGTCTTACTGGACTCATAGAATAAGTGCCCTTTTTTAACACATCAATTAGGGCTTGGGCTTTTAAATCGAGTTCAGTCGCCAGCGTTTTATTGCCACCGAGCAAGGCTAGCATTTTTTCTTCAGAATACTTCTGCTGCGTAAGTAGTAAATTTGCTTTCGTCAGCATATAGGATTTATCTAAAACCTGTTGCTGGCGATAGGCAGATGCGAGCCCAAGTAACCAGTTAACGTCGAAATCATCGTATTGGATCTCCGCAAAGACTTTAAGATAGAGTTGTTGCGCTTTGATGGCATTTCGATTGCTGTAATAGGTTGCGACTTGGGCAAGTAGAAAGGGATCAGTCACTTCGCCGGCGTTTTCCTGTTCTAATAATCTATTTAACGCTGCGGTATCGCCAAAGCGAGTCCATTGGTAATAGGACATAAAAGGGTCTTGCCGTTCACGGGTTTGATCTTGTAGTAAACTTAAATTTTGAGTGCTTAGTCTAAAGGCTCTGGCTCTATCAGCTGTGCGATTGGTGTGGATGATATGCTGAACGCCAGAGGCGAGTTCAATGCAACGGCTGTAATCCTCAAGGTAGGTTAATTGTGAGTAGAGCTGCTTACCTGTGAGGTTTTCGTTGTCTTTTAACTTGTAGCGGTTTTGGATAAGTTTGGTCTTTTCAGTCAAACACCAGCTATCCTTATGCAAATCGGCACAAATTTCAGGATTATTTTTACAAATTGCTGAGATATTTCGGTCATTATCACAACCGAAAAGACCGAAAAAGCTCATCCCTAAGGTAAATGATGTAATTATTACTAGATTTTGTCTCAAAACACTCTCCAAACGATAATTTTTCTAATAAAATTACAGATTTACAGAAAATATCTTACTGGCAACAAAGCGCGACTTTCATTACAATGGCGCCGACCAAAACAGGGTTTTCCCTAAAACCCGCATTAGATTATTGGTCTTTTCGTCATGTTACTCAAACCTTTCAGTACATTTTATTGAAAAGTGAGATAAAGGATCTGTAAATGAGCGCTGATAAACACCTACAAAGTTGGCAAGAACGTTTTGAAATGGCAGAGGCGATGCAGCCTTTGTTAGGCAAGTTGTACCGTAACCAAGGCGTTGAAGTCGTGGTCTACGGCAAGCCGTTACTCAATGCTTCTACGATTGAAATCATTAAAGCGCACCGTTTAGTTCGTCGTCATGTCGGTGAAAAATTACGTTTACGCGAGAGTTTCCCCTTCGTTCAAGCTTTGAGCAAACTCGCAGTTAAACAATGTAAAGTGGATATTGGTAAGCTCGCTGTCAATTACTGGCGCGACCATACTGATGTCAGCGAAATTGAAAGCTATATGGCAAAAGAATTGGCCGATGCTATCGACCATGCCGATGATGTCGCGCCGCGTGACGTCGTGCTTTATGGTTTTGGCCGTATCGGTCGCTTATTGGCACGCTTGCTGATTGAACGCACAGGTCGCAGCAATAAGTTAAGGTTACGCGCTATCGTTTTACGTGGCGGTAAGAAAGGCGATTTAGAAAAACGCGCGAGTTTACTGCGTCGTGACTCAGTCCATGGTCCTTTCAATGGTTCTGTTGAAGTTGACGAAGAGAACAACGCCATCATAGCCAATGGCACTTATATCCAAGTGATCTATGCTAATTCACCCGACGAAGTGGATTACACTAAATACGACATCAATGATGCATTGATTGTTGATAATACAGGTATTTGGAAAGATGAAGCGGGTCTTGGTTTACACCTTAAGAGTCCAGGTGCCAGCAAAGTATTACTGACGGCTCCTGCAAAAGGCGCGATTAAGAACATCGTTTACGGTGTGAACGAAGGCGATATTACCCCAGAAGACATTATCGTTTCAGCGGCGAGTTGTACCACCAATGCTATTACGCCAGTACTGAAAGCTGTGAATGATAAATATGGTATCGAGAATGGTCACGTTGAAACGATTCATTCTTATACTAACGATCAAAACCTGATTGATAACTATCATACCGCTGACCGTCGTGGCCGTAGTGCACCATTAAACATGGTGATCACTGAAACGGGTGCAGCAAAAGCGGTTGCTAAAGCTTTACCTGCATTAGCCGGTAAGTTAACAGGTAACGCGATTCGTGTGCCGACGCCTAACGTCTCTATGGCGATCATCAGCATGAACCTGAATGCTGAAACCAGTAAAGATGAGCTTAACGAGTATCTGAAAGATACGGCGCTACAATCACCACTGCAAAATCAAATTGACTATACAGACTCTACTGAGATTGTATCGAGCGATTTAGTGGGTTCTCGCTACGCGGGTGTGGTTGATTCACAAGCGACTATTGCAGAAGGCAAGCGTGCCATTCTTTATGTATGGTATGACAACGAATTTGGTTACAGTTGCCAAGTGGTTGGCGTAATGCAAACTATGTTAGGTTTAACGACGCTATCTCTACCTGCGTAAATTGGCCCATGTAGTTTTTGCTCGAGTGATTAATGACTTTGCCTAACCTTTGAATAAAGCGCCCAATAGGGCGCTTTTGTTTTTCTATACTTCTACAATTTTATTGGACTCGACTCCATAGCTCACCATGATCCCTTGTTTATCTGCCGCATTTAATTAGCGGTAGCATCGGCATCAGTATCGGAAAAAAGCCTAAATTGATGAATGAAACATCAACTTTACTGAGGTGTGGCGGTTTATTGGGCAAACGATGCGGCTTAGATCATTTTTTAAAAATTGTTGATTGACTCTGAGGTCTAAATCGGTAGAATGCCAATCCGCAGTCAGGGGAAAGCATGCCGAGCATGAGTTCAAATGATTAAGCGCAATGATAGGCGACATTAGCTCAGTTGGTAGAGCGATACCTTGCCAAGGTATAGGTCATCGGTTCGAACCCGATATGTCGCTCCAAATTTTAATAAATTTGGCAGTTTGGGCGCGATGGCAGAATGGCTATGCTGCGGATTGCAAATCCGTCGATCTCGGTTCGACTCCGGGTCGCGCCTCCATAGATTAAAGTATTAATGACACGATTCCAGTTGTTAATATAAAGAGTTTGCCCGAGTGGTGGAATCGGTAGACACAAGGGATTTAAAATCCCTCGCTGGTAACAGCGTGCCAGTTCAAGTCTGGCCTCGGGTACCAAAAAACAGAAAAGCCCTGACTGATGTCAGGGCTTTTTTGCTTTGTAACTTCTACATCCACATTTTATGATTCTTAATCTAGTATCACTACAGCTATAGATTGGTTAGGCCCAAGCCTACTATTTTACTCATTCAGTATTGCGACTTCTGACCTGTTTCTTTTCTACAATACAAAACTGAGTGATTTTGTGATCTAGATGTTGTAAATCGCTTTATTTAAGTAATGTCACTATTTTGGTAATAATTGCGTAATAAAATGTACTTTTTATTGTTGAATCGACAATAGTGTAATAATTTCCCTAAGAAGGGACTTAAGTCGCTATTACCCCCTTAAAGACAGTGGTATAAATAAGCCGAAATTTCCCCCTACACGCGCATATTAGGATACGTAGTCATGATTTTCTCTCAAGTATTACTCGCACCCGCTGATCCAATTCTTGGTTTAACCGATACCTTTAAAGCTGATCCGCGTCAGGATAAAGTTAATCTTGGTGTTGGCATTTATAAGGATGAGGCTGGACAGACTCCCGTTCTGGCTTCAGTGAAAAAAGCCGAGGCCATTTTACTTGAGCAAGAGAAGACCAAAAACTACTTAGGCATTGAAGGCGTTCAAGCTTATAACCGTGTAGTACAAACATTGTTGTTCGGCGAAGGCAGTGCATTAATTTCTTCTGGCCGTGCTGCCACAGCGCAAGCTCCAGGTGGTACAGGAGCACTGCGTATTGCTGCTGAGTTTTTACTGCGTAATACCGATTCGCACACGATTTGGGTGAGTAATCCAACGTGGGCTAACCATCAGAATATTTTTGAAACGGCGGGTTTAACGGTTAAAGAGTACGGTTATTACAAAGCAGAAGCCCATGACATCGATTTCGATACCATGATGACTGATTTATCTAACGCGAATGCGGGTGATGTCGTGCTGCTACACGGTTGCTGCCATAACCCAACGGGTATCGATTTAACGTTGGCGCAATGGGAACTTGTTGCTCAATTGTGTGCTGATAAGAAACTCGTACCACTGTTTGACTTTGCTTATCAAGGTTTTGGTGCTGGCATTGAAGAAGATGCGGCAGGTCTGCGTTTAGTCGCGTCTAAAGTGTCTGAGTTACTGGTCGCTAACTCTTTCTCTAAAAACTTTGGTCTATACAACGAGCGTATTGGCGCCGTGACTGTGGTGGCTGAAGATGCTGATGCTGCCGTACGTGCTTTTAGCCAAGTGAAACGTACCATACGCGCCAACTATTCTAATCCGCCAGCCCACGGCGCACTGATCGTCAGCACGATATTAAATGATGCAGCTCTGAAAGCCATGTGGGTGCAGGAAGTCAAAGAGATGCGTGAACGTATCGCCGAAATGCGTACTCTGTTTGTTGATAGCTTAAAGGCTGAGGGCGTGACTCAGGACTTCAGTTTTATTTCTCGCCAAAATGGCATGTTCAGTTTCTCAGGTTTAAACAAAGCCCAAGTGGCACGTTTGAAAGACGAATTTGGTGTTTATATTGTCGGCTCTGGACGCATTAGCGTTGCAGGCATGACTAAGACGAATATGCCTGTTATCTGTAAAGCCATAGCACAAGTGTTGTAATGGTTATTGCAGCCTTATAGACAGACTAAAGGGACATTCCTTTTAGCTTTACAATATAAAGGACAGCACTTGCTGTCCTTTATTATTTCGATTGAATGATTAACAGGTAAGCGTTAGCAGGCAAGCGGTTGTTGAGTGAGATCATTGATCCGCAGCAGGGCGCTTAATGCATCTAATAAATTAGCTTGATCATGTAGATTGGGATTATGGCGGTTCTTCAACGGAAAATAGTTGATCAGTGGCCCTAAACGCGTTTGTTCACCGTGGCGAAGTACTTTGTGAATAATGGGTTTGCCAATCACTTGGTGACACCAAGCGATACGTTGCTCAATGCTAAACCGACCTGCGGGTGAGGCCTCTTCGGCAAGGTTATCGATAAAGATCACCTGTGCTTTAGTAGCAGCGAGGCTTTTCGCGAACTTAGGTAACAGCAGCGGCGGCATGATACTGGTTAAGAAGCTGCCAGGGCCTAGAATAACTAAATTTGCGTGCCGAACTGCCTCACAGGCTTCAAAGGTGGCATCGACCTGTGGCTCAAGGCAGAGCGCGATAGGCGCTTCATCCATACTGTCGACATTGATCTCCCCAAAGACTTTACTGCCACAGGCTTGCAGGGCCACTAAGTGAGTGGGCTGCTCTGACATGGGAATAAGTTGGGTTTCTATCTTAAGTAAGTTACGGATGAGATTAACCGCTTCTAATGGACGAACGCAGAGTTGATCAAGAGCCAGTAAAATTAAATTACCTAAATTATGGCCACTGAGTTCAGTGGCACCTTGGAAACGATATTCGAACAATTGCGAGCCAACGGAAGGACGATTAGCTAAATGGGATAAGCAGTTACGTAAATC
This sequence comes from Shewanella sp. NKUCC06_TVS, assembly GCF_019345515.1. Classification (NCBI taxonomy): domain Bacteria; kingdom Pseudomonadati; phylum Pseudomonadota; class Gammaproteobacteria; order Alteromonadales; family Shewanellaceae; genus Shewanella; species Shewanella sp. NKUCC06_TVS. The sequence continues at coordinate 7,106 of NZ_JAHKQX010000005.1, forward strand.
ACCCCAAGCAATACAGTCTTGCTCGGCTCTCAGTCGACCAGTAGAACCACCATTATCAGTGGTGGCGACAATCCCTGTAAGGCGGTTGCCTAAAAAATCGAGCGAGGATAATACTCGGCCTAAACCATGGCCTCCTCCGATGGCGACGACACGTTCAAATTGATTAAACATCAAATGCTGCATCTGGGTTTTTCCTTCCTGAATACCCGAAAATTTAATGTCATAGCCATCCATTGTCGCTATAAGCGGGATGACTCATGAGCCGTTGTGCAATGGTGATAACGCTAAGGAACCTTAGTATAAATACTCAGTCAAATGCTTGCATCTATAAATGACGGCGTAATAGCAAGCTCGACTCGATAATGGTGCCTCAGGCGTAATATTGTACCTGAGTTCGTGATCATGATGATGGGCAAATTTCGTGAAATCTGATAAATAGCTTATAATCCGGCCTTTATTTGCCCAATAAGGGCGTTACACCTAAGGTGAATGATTGAAAACGGGTAGAATCGGTTCGTTTACATTGGCATTAGCCATGGTCATAGTGGCGATTTTTGCATTACGAGTTTGGATCATTCCTCACTCGAGTGACTCATCCGCTATTGCGCCCCAATTCGTTAGCGATGTCGATCCTGTTACGCAAGTCCCTGACTTTTCAGCGATCAGCGACATTACCGAAAAGAAGAAAGCTTTTTTTGATTTCCTGCGGCCGATTGTTCAGCAACAGAATGCCATTATCTTGATGGAGCGTGGCTTTATCAATGAGATGCTTGCCTTAGTCGATAATGGTAAGAGTTTATCTGATACCGAATTAGCGCAGATCAATGCGTTACTTGATAAATACCAATATGCGGCGCGTAACGTAGATGCTAAGTCATTAGCAAGCTTACTTAAACGTGTCGATATCGTGCCGGAATCTATGGTGTTAATTCAAGCTGCGAATGAATCGGGTTGGGGTAGTTCACGTTTTGCCAGAGAAGGTTTTAACTTTTTTGGTGAATGGTGTTTTACTGCTGGCTGCGGCATAGTGCCGTCCTCACGTGGTTCGGGTAAAAGTCATGAGGTGAAAGTGTTTTCATCGGTCGATGAATCGGTTTCATCCTATATGCGTAATTTAAACTCTAATACTGCCTATGCGTTATTTCGCTCTATTCGAGCAGATTTACGTTCACAGGAGCTAGAGCCAACAGCGGATCAATTGATTTACGGTTTAGTGAATTATTCTGAAAGACAAGAAGCTTATATTGATGAGCTGCTTGATATGTTACGTCATAATGAAAAATATTTGGTGAATGTCGATGTATAAAAAACTGTTGTTTAGTAGCCTGTTTTTTTTGGCAACTAGCGCCGCTGCAGAAACTGTATCCCTTGAATATAAAGGCTTTTATGATAGGTTGAAACAAGTCAATAAAGGCGGTTATCAACTCGTGGAAGTGGCTTTTAGTGTTCCAATGCAAAAGAATTGTTTGATCCAAAGTGGTTCCATTTCCAGTGAAAAAACCTCAACGCCACTGACGTATACTGATGCTCAGCGGTTGTTCATTCCCTTAGATGATGATTTAAAAGATCAGCGAGCCTTGGTTAATCTGCATTTCGCTGGCAGCGCTGAGGGATGTGGTATTGCAATGCAAGTTAGAGCAAAACAGACATTAGCCGAGTACGATAAAACGCGCTTACAACAAATCATGACTGAGATGGACACGCTGCTCGGTGCTATGCAAGGCTTCCCGATGCGTTATTTTAGGGAATCCATTACTGGCTTAAACTTTGAATTCTCACCTGAACAAGAAGTCTATGTACGCCTTAATGGCCGTGAAGAAGCGATAAAAGGCAGTTATAAATTAGCCGCTAATGAGCTTGAAAGCATCACCACGCTAAGCTTCAGTGCCCAGCCATTAGTGCTGAGTCCTTGGGTGAAGTAATCATCTTTGTATCTTTGAATAGGCGTCTTGAAATAAGCGATTCACAAGCGCTGGCTCAAAGATAAACTTATTCTGTAGCCATAAAAATGCCCACATTAAGTGGGCATTTTTGTTGTGCTAATTTATCTTGTTTACTTTCGTTGCGTTAACTTCTCATACTGACTAGGGCGCTAAATTCAGTCTAAGTTAGACTTCGTAAGTGTTAACAATATCAATGCGTTTTGCTGTATCCAAATCGATACGACCGCTATTGGCGATATCAAGAAAATCGAATGCAGGTAGATTGGCTTCAGCAACATCACCACGCATAGGCGCATCTGGGTCACGTGTTAGAGACACAAAGTCGAATTGCTCACGGTCAACACCCTGTGATGGTGCGGTGTTTTGCATGGCGGTGAATATTGTTTCAATGCGGCCTGGGTATTGTTTATCCCATTGATTTAGCATGTCTTTGACTGCGGCGCGCTTTAAGTTTTCCTGTGAGCCACACAAGTTGCATGGAATGATTGGAAATTCTTTTAAGCTGGCATATTCTTCGAGATCTTTCTCGCGACAATAGGCTAGGGGACGTATGACGATATTAGCGCCATCATCCGACAGCAGCTTTGGCGGCATTGCTTTCATTTTACCGCCAAAGAACATATTTAAGAACAAGGTCTCGATAATGTCATCCCTGTGATGGCCTAGAGCGATTTTAGTGGCGCCGATACGCTGAGCAAAGCCATAAAGCGTTCCGCGGCGCAGGCGAGAGCATAGGGAGCAGGTGGTTTTACCTTCCGGAATTTTGTCTTTCACTATCGAGTAGGTATCTTTCTCGAGGATGTGATAAGGCACATTGAGCTTATCGAGATAGGCGGGCAATACATGCTCAGGGAAGCCTGGTTGTTTCTGATCTAAATTAACCGCAATGATTTCAAACTGAATGGGCGCGCGTTGCTGCAGATTCATCAAAATATCGAGCATGGCGTAGCTGTCTTTACCACCACTGAGGCAGCACATGATCTTATCGCCATCTTCAATCATATTGTAATCGGCAATCACGCTACCCACTTCACGACGAAGCCGCTTCTGTAATTTATTCAGACGGGTAGTTTGTTTTTTTGATAATTCTTCCGGCATAGGATTTACCGTAACTTCAGATATAGCTTCAAGCATAAAAAAGCGCCCAGTAACACAGTTTCAGGGCGCGTATTATTCCAGCTATCTTTGGCGGGGTAAAGAGCCGCGTATTGCTTAGGCTTCTTCTAACGGTGATTTATAACCGTCGGGCTTTATAGCCAATAAATCGCAGTTGATGCTATCGATAACATGTTCAGCGGTATTGCCTATCAATGCTGCTGAAAATCCGGTACGACCGACAGTCCCTAGGATCACCAATTCAGCATCAAGTTTTTCAGCCAGCTCAGGGATCACATCCTCTGGTAAACCTTCTTTTACATGGCAATGACTTGGATTAATATCATAAGCGCCCGCAAGATAACTCACGCGCTGCTCATGCTGCATGCGAATGGTTTCGTTGTATGACTGGGCATCAAAGTCAGGAAGCTCAATGGCTAGGTTAACTGGCGTGCCGGGATAACCATTGACTAAATGTACTTCAGCAGAGAACTTTTTCGCCAAATCTTTTGCATGTTCAATAATTTTACCGTTAAGCATTTGATGATCGGTATCTTCGGTTGCCACATTCACAGCACAGAGGATTTTGCCCGCGGCTGGCCAGTCATGGGCTTTCACCATCAACACTGGCACAGGGGCTTTACGCATTAAATGCCAATCAGTTGGAGTGAAGATCACCGCCTTGAGTTTGTCGTGGGCATGGGTGCCTTTAACAATCAAATCGTATTGCCCTGAAATAGCATGATTAATAATGCTTTCAAAGGGGCGATTATGCCAAATGACTTGAGTATCGATATTGAGTTGCAGATGAGTATAAGCGGCGAGTAAGTCTTGGATCCAAGCGAGCCGTTGATCTATGACACCTTGACGCATGGCTTCGCGTTCTTGATTCGACAAAATCGAAGTCATTTCGTAAGAGAAGTCGAAGATAGAAAGAAACACAGTGACTTGAGCGTTGCATTTACTGGCCAAGGCGACCGCTCGTGCAAGGGCAACTTGATTCTCAGTGGTAGGGTCAACCACAACCAGTATTTTTTGATAATCCTTCATGGGAGGTTCCTTTAGTCATAGGCTCAATATCATCATGAGCCTTTGGCAGTGAGCTGTATTGTTCTAGATCAAACTCATTTGAAATTGATTAAAACTCGCTTAAAAATCATGCCTTAATCTGCATGACATGTCTAGTAAGCACAGTTTTTACCATTAAACTGTTATGCTATTGGCGACAATTATTTAGGCTTGACCTCTCACGGTTAATGCTCTTGCGATTGACTATCTCGCGATGCGAGAATTACCCGCTAACAGATTTAGCTCTTGCGAGTCGAGGATAGTGATGTACTTACCCTTAACCTCAATCAAGCCTGACTTTTGGAAGCGTCCAAGTAAGCGGCTGATGGTTTCAACGGTTAAACCGAGATAATTGCCAATGTCACCGCGGGTCATGGTTAAACGGAATTCTTTAGGTGAGAAACCACGACTGCCGAAACGATTTGCTAAATTGCTGATAAATGCAGCCAGACGTTCTTCGGCATTTTTCTTACTGAGTAGCAGGATCATTTCTTGATCGCTCATGATCTCATTACTCATTAGACGCATGATCTGCTGACGTAACTTAGGCATAGTGCCCGAAAGTTCATCGAGGATATTAAAGGGGATTTCACAAACCATAGAGGTTTCGAGGGCCTGTGCAAAACTCTGATGTAACTGAGCGTGAATACCATCAAAACCAATCACATCACCCGCAAGATGGAAGCCAGTTATCTGCTCATCACCTTGCTCGGTAATAGTGTAACTTTTGATGGTGCCAGAGCGGATCGCAAACAGGGATTTCAACGCATCTCCTGACTTAAAAATTTGCTCGCCTTTCTGAATTGGCTTTTTACGCTCAATAATATCATCGAGCTGATCTAGCTCACTTGCATTGAGGGTAAAAGGAATACAAAGGGTACCCATACTGCAATCGTGACAATGGATTGTGCATCCGCTAGCGGCAGGACGACGATTCTTATTTTGTTCAATTGTCATGTTGATTCTCAAGTTTATCCACTGCAACCATGTTAAACCAATTCACTCACTTGGGCTAGTTTAGCTGCGCGAGTGCGATATATAAAGTTTGACCACCAAAGGCAATTAACAGTAAGCCGCTCAATAGTCTAACGGTTTTCTTTTGTACCCATGCAGCAAGGCGTTTTGCCGCCATGCCAGCGCTTAATAGGGCGGGTAAAGTACCCAAGCCAAAGGCTAACATAATCAAGGCGCCTTGGCTGGCAGAGCCAGATGCAACCGACCAAGTTAAGGTGCTATAGACGAGGCCGCAGGGGAGCCAGCCCCAAATGAATCCCGCCATGACTGCTTGGCTCGGATTCTTGATTGGAACAAGACGCTGCGCTAGCGGTTTTAAATATTGCCATAGCCATTGACCTACACGCTCAATTTGCACTATTCCAACCCAAATTTTAGCGATGTAAAGTCCTGTTGCGATCATCATCAGTCCGGCAATCATGCGCAGGACAATCAGATAAATATCCAGCTCAAATAAGTGACCAAGACCTGCCGACGATGCGCCCACTAAGCCGCCCGCTAAGGTGTAACTTAAAATACGGCCTAAATTGTAACTCAGTAAATATTTAAGCTGATGGGCCAGCTGGTTACCTATTTTAGGATGAGGGATTTGGGCGGAAAACGCGCCCACTAAACCGCCACACATACCAAAACAATGTGCCGCTCCCATCAAGCCGACGAGAAAGGCACCGGTGACATTGTACTCAATCACAAAGGCATGCCTTTTTGCTGATTTTTTATCGCTTGCTGCGCTGCGATGTCATCATGTTCTGCTGTTGACTGAATGGCGGGGGTGGCTAGATGGCCAGGTTTATCAGTATTTTCATCAAACAATATAGAAACACTTTGACGGTCAAGATCGTCAAATTGCTCAGATTTCACTGCCCAGAAAAATACCATTACCGCAATGGCGACGAAGATCATGGCAATGGGGATAAGCACATAAATAATTTCCATAATGACCTCTTACTATCTGGTTAAACGTTTTATTATGATCACACTTTTACCCGTAATAATCTCAGGCTATTACCGACCACAATCAAAGAACTCGCCGACATGCCAATCGCGGCAATATAAGGTGCCACATGACCAGTGACAGCTAAAGGCAAGATAAGGGCGTTGTAACCCAGCGCCCACGCTAAATTTTGTTTAATAATTTGCGTGGTCAGTTTAGCGACCGCGACAGCTTGGGTGAAACGGGATAGATGATCGCCCAGTAAAATCAAATCGGCACTGTTTTTGGCAATCGCACTGCCACTGCCCATGGCGACCGACAAATCAGCCCCCGCAAGTACTGGCGCATCATTGATGCCATCGCCAAACATCGCCACGCGAGTATGCTGTTGTAATTTCGTTACTAGGGCAAGTTTACCCGCGGGGGTTAATCCGCTGTGCACATCTTCAATTCCCAGCTCTTTGGCCAATTGATGCACATGTCCGGAGCTATCGCCGCTGGCGATACTAATGCGGCAACCTTGTTGCTTTAATATCTCAATCGTGGCCTTACTGTCTTGACGAATATTGTCTTGGATCTCAAAACTTGCAAGCACTTCAAGCTGCTCATTGGCTGAGCGTGCTAACCAAATCTTTTGGGTTGGGTCCTGAGTATCGACACGTGCACCAGTAAATACAGCATTACCAATTAAATAATCAGTCCCCTCGATACGGCCTCGAACACCAAAGCCGACTTCATGGTGAACTTGTTCTGCGACCAAGGTATTATCGGCAAATAGGGCAAATGCAGCCGCAATCGGATGACGAGAGCCCGTTTCCAGCGCTGCGGCAATAGCTAAGGCCTGCGTCTTTGTTAAATCGGCCATGCACTGCGTTTGCCCGATAGAGAGCGTACCACAGGTAAGGGTGCCAGTTTTATCAAAGACCACATGCTTAATCTGCGGCAGTTTTTCAAATACGCCGGCTTTGCGGGTAATGATCCCAAGACGGGTAAAAATGGCGGTTGCACAGGTGACGGCGGTCGGTGTCGCTAGCGCTAAGGCACAAGGACAAGTCGCGACCAGAACCGATAGCGTTACCCAAAAGGCATCCTCTGGGGAAATCTGTTGCCAAACCAAATAGGTGATCGTCGCGATTGTTAGAATCGTACCCGAGAAATAGCGGGATAATTTATCGGCTAATAGGGCTATCGCAGGTTTTGTATTGGATGCCAGTTCCTGCAGTCGAATAATTTCAGCCACGAGTTGGTCTTGCCCCAATGCGGTAACTTTAACTTTTATCGGTTGGTCGACGTTGATAGTACCAGCGTACACTTGCTGATCTTGCTGTTTTTCAATGGGCATTTGCTCACCTGTGAGCATAGCTTCATTGATATTTGTGTGGCCTTCAATCACCACACCATCGGCCGCAACCATTTCCCCTGGTTTCACAAGGATCACATCATTGAGGCGTAACTTTTTGGCCGGAATTTCTTCTTGACCATTTTCGGTGACTAAGTGTGCAGTGAGCGGCACCAATTTATGTAAATTACTGGAGCTGACCGAGGCCTTTTGTCTTGCCTTTTGCTCGAAGTAACGCCCAAGTAACAAAAAGAATGTAAACATGGATACGGATTCAAAATACACTTCGCCTGTGCCATTCACTGTGGCAAAACAGCTTGCGGTATAGGCACCACCAATGGCAATCGAAACAGACACATCCATATTGAGTTTGCCGCTGAGCAGGGTACGAATGGCGCTAAAATAGAAGGGTTGCGCCGAATAAAGCACCACAGGCGTGGCAAAAATCATGCTGACCCAGCGGAAATAGTCCCGATACTGCACGTCTAAATCGGTGAAGTAGCCAGTATAAAGGGCGAGGGCGAACATCATGACTTGCATAGTCGCAAAGCCAGCTAAGCCTAAACGCAGTAAAAATTTGCGACTATTGAGTTTATTGTTGAGCTCTTGTTCGTCAACTTGGTAGGGCGCGGCTTGATAGCCAATACGACTAATTTGTCCGAGAATATCGCTAAGTTTTACCTTGCGTTTATCCCAACTGATCATTGCGCGTTGGGTAGTTGAGTTGACTAGCACTTGGCTCACGCCCGCGAGTTGTTTGACTTTGTGTTCAATTAACCAAGCACAGGCGGCACAGGTGATACCATCGATGGAGAGTGATACTGATTCGACATTGTCCTCAGAATGCACAAAGTCTTGCTGCACTTCGGGCAAGTCATAGGCGCTAAATTGCGTTAATGCTTCGGGGACCAGGGCATTCTGTTTATTGCCAGGCTCAGTGCGGAACTTGTAATAACTGAGTAATCCCGCATCGACAATCGCTTGAGAAACCGCCTGACAGCCAGGGCAACACATAAGTTCATCACGGTCATTAATGCGAGTTACAAACTGCTGGCCCGTCAGAACGGGCTCTTGGCAGTGAAAACAACTTGGATACGTCATAGCGCTACTTATTTAACCACAATCAATTCAGCCAAAGTTGGACGTGATCTTTTAATTCAACGCGTTGGTGAATTCGCCATTTACCGTCGTAACTTTCGAGGCGTACTTCCCAAGGGCCAGTTAGGGTAGTAGGGATGCTAATGCGATACACATTGCTGGCATCGGCCGTCGCAGTGAGTTTCATATCTCTGTCGGCAATGGTTGGATGATAGAACTCGACTTTCAAGGCGGCTTGATATGCAGGTCCCCCTTGCTGCGTCAGTAAAATCTCATTATTGGCTTGATCGAGTGAAAAATTCATGCCTATTTGTTTGGCATACTTCACTTTACTTAAGTCCATATTAATGGCTTTGCCATCTTTGTAGTAATCCTCGGCGACTAAAGAGTCCGAGTTCGTAAGGGCAATTTTTAGCGTGGTAAAACTTGCGACGACGGCACATAAAGGAAGAATAATTAAAAACCAAGGCCAGAACTGCTTATACCAGGCTTGTTGTTCGCTCATGTCAGATACCCATTCAAAAAATTTGCGCCATTTTACCGTTAAAAGACGGTTTTAGCACTTTAAAAAAAAGGCCTCGAAGTCTTCGAGGCCTTAGTGTTACTTATACCTAATTACTTGTTTGACAAGCTATAAACATAAGCTGTAATGACGTGAACTTTCTCTTCACCTAGAACGTCTTTCCACGCTGGCATCACACCTGCGCGACCATGTTTAATGGTCTCTTCGATCATGCCACGGCTACCGCCATATAACCAAACATCGTCAGTTAAGTTAGGAGCACCCATAAACTTGTTGCCTTTAGCGTCCATACCATGACACGCAAAACAACCTTTCATGAATGAGCCTTGACCTTGTGCAGCGAGTTTCTCGTCATGCTCACGACCAGACAATTTAACAACGTATTCAGCTAAACCAGCAATCTCGCTATCTTCGATAGGCAAACCACCTTTGGGTGGCATCATGCCATGACGACCTGCCATGATAGTGGTCTTAATCGTGGCTAATTCACCACCATATAACCAGTCACCATCGGTAAGATTAGGGAAGCCTTTGCTACCACGTGCATCAGAACCATGGCACTGAGCGCAGTTTTGCAGGAACAAACGGCCACCCACTTTCAACGCTTCTTGGTTTTTCACTAATTCTTCTAGTGGTGTTGCCAAGTAAGCCGCGAAGATTGGGCCATATTTTTCATCAGCGTGTTTTACTTCTTGATCATACTGAACATAAAGACCTTCTTTTGCTGCTAGCTCAATCGCTGCGGCAGAATCGGCTTTAATGCCATGCTCTGTACCGATACTCTGGTTAGAACTCGTCCAGCCTAATAAGCCTTTGTAGTTACCTAAACCAGGAAATAGTGCCAAATAGATCAAGCCAAACACGATAGTGATATAGAACATATAACTCCACCATTTTGGCAGTGGGTTATTGAGTTCTTCAATACCGTCGAAACTGTGACCCATGGATTCGCCTTCTTTTACGTCAGTGGTGTTCTTAGAACACACACGCAGTAATAGAAAACAACCCGCGATCACGACTAACGAGAGTACAGTAATCCAAACACTCCAGAAGCTACTCATCACTTATTCTCTCCTGAGTCCTTCGATACCTTGCTGACTTCCTCATCGGAAAACACAAGGTTAGCTGCTTCATCAAATGATTTTTGACGACGCGAGCTATATGCCCAAGCAAATATACCGACGAAGGTCAGCATCACAATGATGGTTAAAATGCCTTGTAATGTGCCGTAATCCATATATTGCCTCCTTATTTGAGTGCGTGACCCAAAGACTGAAGATATGCAATCAAGGCGTCCATTTCTGTCTTACCTGCAACAGCCTGCTGTGCGCCTGCGATTTCTTCATCGGTATAAAGATCATTACCTTTGTAACCGCCTTTATGCAGGTTACGTAGGATAGTCATCTTGTCACCCGTTAGTTTGCCGTCTAACTTGTTTTCGGCTAACCATGGGAACCCTGGCATATTCGATTGAGGAACTACAGCACGAGGATCGATTAAGTGAACTTCATGCCATTTATCGCTATAACGACCGCCAACACGTGCAAGATCAGGACCCGTACGCTTAGAACCCCATTGGAATGGATGATCCCAAACTGATTCGCCCGCGACAGAGTAGTGACCATAACGTTCAGTTTCTGCACGTAAAGGACGGATCATCTGGCTGTGACAGTTATAACAACCTTCACGAACATAAATGTCACGACCTTCAATTTGCAGGGCAGTGTATGGCTTTAAACCTTCAACTGGCTCAGTCGTATCTTTTTGAAAAATCAACGGTGTGATTTCAACGAGACTACCGAAGCTGATAGCGATAACGGTAAAAATCGCTAACAAACCGATGTTTTTTTCAACTATCTCATGATTAAATTTCATCGAGTTTGCTCCTTTAAGCCGCTGTTGGTTCAGCCAATGCTGGCAATGAATCTTTAGAGGCTTTCACAGTACGGATCACGTTATATGCCATGATCAGCATACCGGTCAGGAAGAAACAACCGCCAAGGAAACGTACGAAGTAGAAAGGATAAGAAGCTTCCAGACTTTCAACAAAGCTATAAGTCAAAGTACCGTCAGCATTCACTGCGCGCCACATCAGACCTTGCATTACACCTGAAATCCACATTGAGACGATGTAAAGCACAGTACCAATAGTCGCTAACCAGAAATGGACGTTAATTAACTTGATGCTGTACATACGGGCGTGACCGAACAATACAGGGATCAAGTGATACAGAGAACCGATTGACACCATTGCAACCCAGCCTAGCGCGCCGGAGTGAACGTGACCGATAGTCCAGTCTGTATAGTGTGATAGCGCGTTAACTGTCTTAATTGCCATCATCGGGCCTTCAAAGGTAGACATACCGTAGAAAGACAGAGAAACAACTAAGAAACGTAACACAGGGTCAGTACGCAGTTTATGCCAAGCACCTGACAAGGTCATGATACCGTTAATCATACCGCCCCAAGAAGGTGCGAATAGGATCAGTGACATCACCATACCTAAAGACTGAGTCCAGTCAGGTAAAGCTGTGTAATGTAAGTGGTGAGGACCAGCCCAGATATACAGTGCGATCAGTGCCCAAAAGTGGACAATAGAAAGACGGTAAGAGTACACAGGACGACCTGCTTGCTTAGGTACGAAGTAATACATCATCCCCAAGAAGCCTGCGGTTAATAAGAAACCTACAGCGTTGTGACCATACCACCACTGCACCATAGCATCGACAGCGCCGCTATACAGAGAGTATGACTTGAACAGACTGACTGGTACTGCCATAGAGTTAACTATGTGAAGTACGGCAACGGTAATAATAAAGGCACCAAAGAACCAGTTCGCCACATAAATATGCGAAGTTGTTCGTTTGATAATAGTACCGAAGAACACGATAGCGTAGGACACCCAAACGATAGTAATTGCGATATCGATAGGCCATTCTAATTCAGCGTATTCTTTTCCTTGGGTGAAACCCATTGGTAAAGAGATAGCTGCTGACAGAATGATGGCTTGCCATCCCCAAAACGTAAATGCGGCTAACTTAGGTGCAAATAGTCGGGTTTGACAGGTGCGTTGTACGACATAATAGGATGTTGCAAAAAGGGCTGATGTACCGAACGCGAAGATCACCGCATTGGTGTGTAATGGTCGCAAGCGACTATACGTTAACCAAGGAGTGTCAAAGTTCAGCTGAGGCCAGATTAACTGAGCCGCAATTAATACGCCGACTGACATACCAACAATACCCCACAAAACTGTGGTTAAGGCAAATTGGCGGACAATGGCGTAATTGTAATCAGCGCCTGTTGGCTGGGAATGGTTCATCATAATGCTTCCACTGCTTATTACTTTTACTTTTAGTAAAGACAAGCTTTACCTGTTATAAATGACATAAAACTCAGCTTCCCTATTAAGGTTGCTGAGTGATGTCAATGCGTTACCCTGCATATTTTTGCTCAAATATGAGGTTTCGCAATGATACTTGAGCCATATCAAAAAAGATACCAAAGAAGGGGTGTGGAAAGTTGATCTAGATCAACCTACGCCATAGAATGTTAACATATTGCATCATAAGGTTAATCTTTGTGCTAACTCGTCTGAGTCCCTATTTATTTATTGCATTATTTAGCTTCAATCTCACAGCTTGTAAGGAAGATGCAAAGCAAGTCACACTTAAAAGCAGTCTTGATCCTTCACTTTGCCAATTTTCTAAGGGGGATTGTGTTAAAAAAGTTGGGGATGTTGAGCTCACTTTTCGCTTGTCACCAGGGAGTGCACCAAGCGAAAAGCCATTGACATTACAGTTGTTATCTTCCATGGCAATTTCTAATGTGCAAATCCGCTTAGAAGGAAGAGACATGTTTATGGGCGTTATTCCTGTAAATGTGAAGCAAACTGACGAAATGACTTATATCGGTCAGTTAGTCTATGGTTCTTGTAGTAGTGGCTACATGGTTTGGCGTGGCTTTGTGAGTTTTAGCGTTAATGGTGAAACTAAAACGGCTGTTTTCGATTTTCTCGCAGATGACAATGGTTAGATATATCTTTGAAAGTGCCTGATATGGATTTCTAAACATCAAGACAATCAACTATACAGATTAGTGATCCTTCCAGTTTTCTTTTACTTTGACAAAAATATCTACATTTTCAATAAAGAGCTGTAATAAGTGAGGATCAAAGTGTGTTGCCGCCCCTTTACGCATTTCAGCTAAAACCTCTTCTAAAGGCCAAGCTGTTTTATAGCAGCGGGCATGGGAAAGGGCATCAAACACATCTGCGATTGCCACAATCCGCGAGAAAATGTGAATTTCGTCTTGTTTTAGATTTGCAGGATAACCAGAACCATCATATTTTTCATGATGTTGCAGTGCAATAATTGATGCGGCCTTTAGTATTGGTCGCTCAGAATTTGCAAGAATTTGATGGCCAATCATAGGGTGCTGACGCATAACTTTCCATTCTTCGTCATCTAATTTGCCGGGTTTAAGTAGGACAGCATCGGGGATAGCAATTTTGCCTATGTCATGCATTGGTGAGGCACGGCGCAGTAAATCGGCTTCGTATTCACTTAAACCGGCGAGTAATGCTAATTGAGAACAATACTCCGCCATACGTTTCACATGATTGGCAGCTTCTTTCGAGCGGCTTTCAACAACATCACCTAAACGTAAAATAAGCTCTGATTGTGTATCTTCCACCTCCTGATTGAGCAGCAAATTTTCAAAGGCTATGCCCACGTTGATGGCAAAAATATCAATGAGTTTCTTATCAAGATCATCAATTCTATCAATACCATCCATATAAAGTAGATTGATTAAACCGCCTTTGGTGGGAAAGTAACCGATAAAACAATTGTCTTCATAAAGGCACCGCTGTTGGGTGAGCGCACTGCGCAGTAGACGATCAATATGTTCAGGTAGTTGCGTAATGTGGGATTTATTCGCAAATTGGCCAGTACCAGCAAGGATTTCTATATTGACAGGTTCAACATGACCACTAATCGCATCAATTGCATTACAAGTCAGCAGTAGCGTTTCTGAATCGAGATTAAGTAGAGTGGCCACTTGAGTCAGTAGCCCATCGGCGAATTTATGCAGGGTGCGCAGTTCAAATAATCCTGAGGTGGCTTCTAGTACTCTTTCTAAACCCTTACGATGATTTATTTGGGTGCGCCTTGCTTGCTCGATTTCCATGATATCGCGATAAGAGCGAAGGGCTGAGTAGACGCTGGTTATCAGCTTACGGGAATCGAGTTCAGCTTTTGCTTTGTAATCATTAATATCGTAATTGACGATAACGTCTTCTTCAGGTGCTTGCCCTGGCTGGCCTGTACGTAAGATCAATCGAGTGGTTTTATTCAGTAATTCTTCACGGATCCACTTTACTAGTTCTAACCCTGCATGGTCACTTTCCATGACAACATCAATAAAGGCAATGGCGATGTCATGTTCTTGATTGAGTAATTCTTTTGCTTGTTCGGCACTATAAGCATTGATAAAGGTGAGGGCACGGCCATCAAGTTTAAAGCGGGAGAGGGCAAGCTTAGTGACGGTATGAACATCAGGTTCATCATCGACCACTAATACCTTCCAAGGAATACCAGACTCTGTTGTCTCGGTAGACTTTTTACCGGAAAAAAGAGGGTTTTTCTTTGCAAGATCAATCAGCATCCGATACCTCATTCAAGTAAAAATAATGATCACATAATCAGTGTAGTAGACACATTTCAAAGCGGTGCAAAATCTTGCATAAAATAGCGAGGTGAGTGGTACTCCTTAAATTACATTGTTGATAACAATTCTCATTTGTGTATTCTATTACTATCAAACAATGATAGGGAGGGAAAGGGCATGACTAATCGAATTAACTTATCAATTTCAGCACATAAATTGGCACAGCTAATACATGATGGACACATCTGCGCATCTGACTTCACGTGCTTAGATAGCCAATCGAAACAGCAAGTGTGGCAGCTATGCTTGATCTGTTGCAAAAAGCGTATTACTTGTCAGCAATGTTCATTTTCAAGTTGCGCTAAAAATCTGACATATCTTGATGCCGATAAATAACATTATCGGCATTTGCGTTTAAGTATTATCATACAAGAAACTCTTATAATTCAGATGTAATATGCAACTTCCTCCAGTAATCCCGTTATTTGACTCATTTGAATTCATACAAGTTGGCAATAGTATTGTTAACCAATATATCACCCAAATTAGCATGAAAAAGGTGGTTGATGCGGGCTTAGTCATCGAGCATGCCAGTGATTGGCTATTTGAGCAAAAGCATAACGAAAACAACTATAAAGCTTATCGCAGTGAACTCACTACGTTTCTGCATTGGTGTTTTGATGTAGTTTCAATGTCTCCCATTCAAGTTACGCGCAAAGACATGAGCCGTTACGTTGATTATTGCCAAGCACCGCCGATAGCACTGATCGGTTATTTTAATGTGCCACAGTTTAAGTACGATAAACTGCATGATGAACGGGTTCCAAACTCGCAATGGCGACCATTTGTCGGCAAAAAACAACTCGGGCAAATCCAGCCTTATGTGTTAAGCGATAATGCGTTAAAAACAAAAATGGCCATTTTGTCTTCGTTTTATTCGTATCTGACAAGTGAAGAATATTGTGAGCGGAATCCTGCTCAAATCTGGCTTAATCACAGTCGATTTGCAGCAAACAGGCAATATCAGCGTCAAAGTCATGAAGATGAAAATAGTCTCGCATTCACTGAATTACAGTGGTCATATATTATGGCGACCGTTACTGGACTAGCAGAAGAATTTCCTGAGTTACATCAAAGAAGTTTATTCCTCGTTATATTGATTTATTGCTGTTATTTACGCATTTCAGATGTGTCTGCACGTGCGGGTTATTCGCCGGTGATGAACCAGTTTAAACGTAATCAGCAAACGGGCATCTGGAGTTTTCATATTCCGTTGAGTAAAGGTGGTAAAAGACGCAGTGTTGCGATTTCAAAAGCTTTGCTCGATGCATTAGTCAAATATCGTCAGTTTTTAGGATTAACGGATTATCCAGGACCAGACGAAAATCATCCTTTGTTTGTACGGCACAAAGCTGCTGGACGCGGCCGAGATGTTGGTATCCTCAATGCCAATCTAGGCATTCGTCATGTTCGCGACGAAATTCAAAAAATAATTAATCTGGCTGCAGAACGTATAGAAATCGATGGCTTTACACAAGATGCGGCGCAGATGCGCAAACTTACTGCCCACAATATTCGTCACACCGGCATTACGCACGATATCAATATCAACCGCAGACCGTTATCCCATGTACAAGCCGATGCTGGCCACGAAAGTATCGACACTACATCGCAATATTTGCACACAAGCCAAATTGAACGTCATGAAAGTGCATTCAACAAACCAATCGACCATTTGAAAGGCATAGAGTGATTAGATACAAAGCTGCGCACAATGTATAGATCGTTACATTATTGCAATTATTGTTAAGTTCTTTATTTCAAAGGTTTAAGAAGGGTAGTCCGACGAAACACTTTCTTGATTACTGACCTACCTCCTCACAAAATGAGTCGTCGAATTTAGCATGTGCTATCGCTTCAATTAGACGGCTTATTTGTGCTTTCGCTTCGGGATCTTTTTCTCGCCATTCAAGGCTATACAGCATTAATACCCCTGCATTTATCTGCAAGATTTTACCGAATTGGATTAAAACTGAATTCTTTGGAAAAGCGGTGTTATTTCGCCAGCACGATACGCCACCCCGAGAAAAACCAAATTTCTGTGAAACCTGATAGTCAGAAGTGAGGCTGTATGCGGCTCGAACTAAATCGAGTAAATCAGATGGGTTCATATTTTCTAAAATCCATTTCCTTGCCTTGTTGGCTAATTTTAGTCCATGTTTCAATCAAGTTTATATGTCAAATGCACATTTGACGGTTTAAAGTAAATTAAACATCATGTTCCTGCCTTGTGTTGGGCGCTGGTCGTAGGACGCGACCAGTTAGCCCAAATCCAAAACAAGGTTAAACACAGGAGCAGACTAAATGACCAGCTACAAGAAAGTACCTAATTCAAATATTGAAGTCCCCGTATGGATGGACGCCACAGCCTTAACTAAGCCAATCAGTAACGCTTTGCGCCAACGCAATGCGGAAATTATCCGCCGCCTGAAAGAAAAATTTTTCGGGGGTGCAAGATGATTATTCAAATGAACATCACCACAGAAATGCGCCAGCGCTTGGCTTTTGCTGAAACGCTTTCGGTTGATATCAGTGCTCACCCTGAAATAGCAGAGCTTAAGGCTGACTTGGTCGCCGCTCATGCGCATATTGAACATCTTCACAGCTTAGTCAAAAAATACAATCTGACGAGAAAAATTGCTGAGGTAGTTAGCGCTTGGGAGGAATCCCAATGTCAACTTTAGCCGCATCTTTTGAAGGCGTTCAGCGTCTAAACCCTAACCCTAAATGGTCGCATGTGCCGTTTTTCCTGTCGCAATGTGAAAAATACATTGAAATGTCAGAGCGCTACATTTTGCGTGGCCATATCAAATTAGCCGTCCAAGCATTTGATTGTGCGCAGGGATATTTGAGCCTTGCCAAAGATGCGGAGCTTAGGGGGCGTTCATGCAATTAACCGCCTACGCTCAGAGCCTTGTTGATTACGTCAACACACATACACGTTATGGCGAAATAGGTAGCCAAGTTTTTCTTGATGAATGCTTGGAGCCAAACTGGCGCTTAATGCAGGAACAGCCACCGATTAATGATGTGATCATTAGCGAAGGGGGCGACGATGACGAATAGCGCCGCCTTGCCACAGAATCAGGCCAAAACCCTACAACAGAGGAGTAATGAATTATGGACAACCGCTAAACCGATAAAGGGGGCGCGGGTGCCCGTTTCCAGTGTTGAGATAACAGAGGAAACGCCGCCGCTCACCTTCGAGCCGCAAGACCTAACCGCCCCAAGGGGCGGTATTTTTGTATCTGAATTTGAGCAAGCCGAAGCCGATAAATTAAAGCTGGATTTAATGCGTCGCAATGCCAGCTTTTTTGCTGAAATGGCACTGAAAAACCCAAGCCCCGCAGGGCGGCCAACGGCCGAGAAAGCTAGGCTAGTCAAGGATTGCAAAAGTCCGACACGCCACACAGTCGCCACGACAAACGCCCGTAAACAAGCCCGCATTGGCCGATATCTTGAACATTTACGCGCCAAGGATAGCGAGGCTCACGGCAGTGTTGCCGCCTCGCTTGGCGTGAATCTCGAAGCCTCAGAGCGTTTTATTGTTCGCGACATTTACGAAAAAGCGCCCGATACCGTTGCCCATGTACCTAAAGTCGGTCGGGTAAATCTGGAAACAGGCGAAATATTGCCGCCGATGGACAATAGCACTCGCCACGACAAAAGCGGGGTGGTGATCTGCAAGACGCCAGTTGTTAGAGTTTCCCACCGCGCATGGTCTAACGAATACCGCTTAAGAGTTCAAGCGGGTATGCCGCCAAGCGACGCGCCGCCGCAACAGTCGGGCGATAGAGTGACCAGCGATTTAAGCAGTCGCGGAGCCCGCAATATTTTAGACGCTGGCGCTTATATGGCCGCTGTCAAAGGCGGGTTTACCACGTTCTTAACCCTGACTTTCAATAGCGAAGCCCGCGAGCGGATCATTAGCGGTGACTCGACAATCGGCGCTGAGTGTTCGCGCTTCTTTGATGCCGCCAGTAAAATGTATCAGCGCGGATGGTCAGTAGATGGGGAAGTACTCAAAACTGAAAACGGCTTTGATTGCATTGGCGCGACGAATTTTGTCGAGCCGATGGGCGATAAGCTGGATTATTTATGGGTAGCAGAAGCGCCAAAGAATAAACAGGGTGAAGTTAACCCGCATTGCCATGTGCTGTTGCGCTGGCAGGTTGAGCCGTATTTGTTCCATGACTGGGCAAAGCGGATAGAGAATTTATGGGGGCAAGGCTTTGCCAACTTGCAGCGCATAAAAAGCGCCAATGCCGCAGGGGGCTATTTGCTCAAAGCCTTGGGCTATCTGACCAAAGGCGAAAAAGCCGACCAAGGCGAAATCAAAGGCAATCGCTATAACATTTCAAAAGGTGCCCGCGCCGAGCCGTGGGAAACCATAGCCAGCTATCACGCCGAACACATGGCCTCAATCATTGGCGAAATCAAATACAAGCTTGAAAACCGCGCCGCGCCAATCCGCAAAGAGATTGGCCGAGCCTATGGCGCACTCGAAAAGGCAATCCGCGACAAAGCCGTGATGAAAGCGCAAAAACGCGCCGATGCCCTCGCAAAAATCAATAAACGTATTGCCGAGCTTGAGCAAAAAATCAAAACCAGTAAAGCCGCGCTCAAAGCGGGCGAGGTTCGCGCCCAAGATTACCAACTCACGTTTAAAGGTGCCGAATCACTTGCCAAGTTTTTCAATTGGGCGATCGGAGCTCGCCAGTGGCAAGGCTTAAGCCGTGAGAGTGAATTTATCCAAAACCGTATCTGTAAGCGCCTTTGGACAAAAGGCATTAACGCAGCCCGCGCCACTTATAGCGCTGTGCGCAATCGTATTGCAGAAAAAGAGCGCCTTTGGTCGGCATGGCTGGCCGAGAAGTTAGCGCCCGAGAGTGATCGAGAACTAGAAACCTTAACCCACCAACAAAACCTGAAGGAGTACCACCAATGGCAATTCAAGACTTGCTAAAGCAACACACCAATATCGGCGCGACAATTGAAGCCGCGAACAAGGCTATGCCGTTTCAGGCTATGACCTTAGCGAAAAAAGCCGCTAACCAGAGTCACGAATTAATTGGCGATATTATTGACCATGTGAGCGACCTTGAAGCCCGTCTTAACAAAATGGAGGCGGCAATTAATGGGTAACGCAGCATATAAACGTAAAATGGCAGCCGAGCACAATGCCCGTTATGTGCAGCGCGATGCAGTGCGGCCGAAATTAACCCAAGTGCCAGGTCAAAAGGCGGAGAAAAAAATCAACCTAAAGCCAACCGAGCCAGAGCAAAAAACACCTAAGCGCAAAGGTCGCTTTGTCAGTTTGTTGATGGCTGTATTTGCGGCTTTTATGCCTGCGTCATTAAGGGGGTAACATGGCTAGAAAACCTAAAAACGACGATATAGGCGAAATCCTCTGCCCGTTCTGCAATGAAAAAGCGCCAGTGCGCCGCGACATTAACGGCAAACTTTATTATGTGAGCAAGGCGGGCATGATTAAACCCAATATGCCAAACGGTCAAGATTGGATGTTAGAGAATGCGGTGATCTGGTCGCCAACGCAAAAGGCTGAACACAGCGCCGTAACGGAACCCGAAAAAACCAAACCCATAACGAGTCCAGCGACCATGCTTAATGGGGTAAAAATCCCGCCAATACACGCCCGTGTACCCGTTAACGAGTTCACAGGACAAAACCCCGTTACAGAGTCAGAATCGCCGCCAGAGCAAAAACCAAGCTTTGTGAAGTGGCTCATCGGTTAAAGCCAACTCATAAAGCCCATTAACGGCGTGATGCCGTAACAGTCCCAAGGGGAAACAATGACACATCCTGACCAACTGCCAGAAGATGACCTCACCAACGTCGAACCCGAGCACTTTAGCGAGTTTGATGCCGCACTTGCCGCAGCCCAACAAATTGAAGGCGGCGAAATATCCGCAAACTCCCAAGGCTATCAAGCTGTCGAAGCCGCGCACGTATCGGGTGCCGAGTTAATCGCGCCGATTATCGGCCTTGCTTGCATGGCCTTTGCACCCAATTGGAATATTGCGCCAGAGGAGCAACAAGCCCTCGCTGAAAGTTACGGCGCACTTATCGACAAGTATTTTCCCGAAGGTGCGGGCGCGTTTGGGGTTGAACTCAACGCGCTAATCATCACAGGGGCGATTCTCGCGCCGCGCTTCAAAACACCACGCCATGCCGAAAAAGAGGTGAAAAACGATGACCAGACCACCGAAAAAGCGGGTTGATGTTAGCCGCAAGGCTGATGTGCGCGTCGTGTGTGGGGCAACGGGCTCGGCCAAGTCCAGTTATGTGAAAGCCGAGCTTAAACGGCTCAAATGCTCGCGGGTGATTATCTGGGATCCTGTTGACGAGTACGGCGAGCTAAACGGCATCGTAAAAGTGACCAGCGCCGCCGCGCTGGTCGATTTACTCAGGCGTTACCCTAAGGGCGCGTTAAAGGTGCGCTTTGTAACGACCAACTTTAAGTTGTTTGAAGTGTGGGCACAGTGCGCCTTTAGCTGGTGCAATGCCGCCGTGGTTGCCGAAGAAATTGCCGACGTAACCAGCCCGAGTAAAGCGCCGCCGTGGTGGGGGCAGGTTATCCGCAAAGGCCGCGCCCGTGGCCTAGCGCCTATCTTTGCCTTAACGCAGCGCCCAGCCGAATCCGACAAAACCGCATTAGGTAACGCGACTATTATCCGTTGTGGCCGCCTTAGCCGCGCCGCTGACCGTCGCATGATGGCTGCAGAAATGGATATCAGCCCAAGCGTACTGGCAAAGCTGGTGCCGCTGGATTATGTGATGAAGGATATGAATACCAATATAGTAGTGAAGGGGAATATAAAATCGAGGTCTCAAGAGATTATAAGTTTGGTAAGTTGTAGATAAATAGATAATTTTAATTTAAAGTGACGTAAACAAACTATTTGGTTACCGATTGTGAGAACTTTACTATTAGCTTTATTTTTTATTTCAAGTTTATCTATAGCCGCTGACACTACATCATCTGTTGATGGTGTGTTGGCTGAGCCAATACTGTCATTGAATGATATTGATGAAATTAAAAGTTTTGAGCTTGAAAAATTAAAAGCTGAAGTGAGTTATTTAAAGGCTCAAAATACTACTTTAGATAAGTACCTTGAGAGGCTGAACAATAGCTATTATGCAGCGATTAGCTTTGCTGGTGGATTTTTATTATTGTTTTTAGGCTTTAATTTTTTTAGCTTTAAAGGTCAAATTAAAGATGAGAAAGATGTTTTATTGACACATATAAACTCTCAAATTAAAGAGCTTGAAAATAAGCTTGAAAATAGTTTCTTTAACCATAGCAACAATGCAAACCTAGAGTATCAGGCTTTGCAGAACTCTTTGCCTGCTATTGTTTCTAGTCAAATATCATCTGAGCTTAGCGTTTTTGAATCAAAAATGTTGCTGAAACAAAAAGAGGGAGCGTCAAGCACTTTAAAGTCAATCTCTAGCATCACGGGAACCACAGAGGCTATACGGAAGGATGTTTCGAGAGTTGCAAACGATGTTAAAACGTTTGAATTTGATATTCGATATGATTATTACGAACTACAAATTGATTTTCAGAAAGTTTCAGATGCACCGAAATCAACTAGATTGAGAACGTATTTAAAGTTTATAAAGCTTCTTCAAGATACAAATAGGTATGTTTGGAAAATTAGTGATTGTTTGAATCAAGTTCTTACTCTCTTGAACAATGGCGCTAATTTTAACCCAAATGATCTTCCTGAAGTAGAGATAGTTCTTAAGTCACTGCAAGATTCGCATCAGGTAACTGTAAATAAAATTATTAATCTTCTTTAGACGTACCCGTTAACGGGTACGCTTTTCTCCTGCCTCAAATCCCCGTATATCTATAAACCGCAAGCCCGCCAACGCTGTGAAGCGTGGGCACTTTAACCCGCCGTGAGGCGTTCAATTCTGCCGTGAGGCAGTGCATCCCAAGGGGAACATCATGCTTAAAAAATACCTGCCATTTGTGGCGATTGCTGTCGGCGTGGTTTATGCCGCCAATCGTGTTCCATCCGTTCGCCGTTTAATTGGTTAAGGGGTAGAACATGCGCACAACCGTTAAATTACCCTCGTTTTCTAATGTCGCCGCTGGCAATACTGCTACGCTTGAGCTTCCAATCGGCCGTACATACGACAAAATCCACATTGCCTACACGGGTGTGACTTTGGCGCAGATGAAAAACATCCGTTTAGAAGTCAACGGCAAAGCAATCCTTGAATTTAAAGACGGCCAAGCCCTCGCAGACTACAACAAGTTTTACAAGCGAAACACCGCAGTCGGTGTTTTAGATTTTCATTTCAAGCGCGACGAAATGAAAACCTTGCTTGAATCTCGCATGTTTGGCTTAGGTACTCAGTCGGGTAGTTCAGGGATCATTTCAAACGTTACCATGCGTATTGAAATTGATGCGGCCGCAGCAACACCAAAGCTAGAAGGTTATGCAATCCAATCAGATAAAGCTGAAATTGGTTACATTACCAAAATCAAAAACTTCCCCGTTGCCCTCAATGAAGGCATCACCGAAATCGACAAAATCCCGCGCCCAGCTTCGGCAAGTATCGCGGCGTTTCACATTATCACCGCTGCAGTAGTGACTAAGGTCGAGTTAGAAATTGACTCGTTAAAAGCCTTTGAAAGTGGAAAAACACTTTTAGAAAAAATCCAAGTTGACCACGGCCGCAGCCCGCAAGCTGGCCGTGTAACGCTTGATTTTGTGCTTGAGGGCGACATGCTCCAAGCCATTCCGCTGGCTGGTTTGCAAGATTTGCGTTTACGGGTTTATACCGAAGGCGCGGGAGCGGCGACAGTTGTGGTGGAATACTTCGACGGCCTAGCGGGCATTTAAGGGGGCGTTATGGCTGTCGATTATCTGACTAGCTCATTTTCCGACATTATCAATTCAAGTGCGTCAGCAACTGCAACACAGTTGCCGAACGTTGCGCCAAACCCTTCAACAACGGGATGGTTTGACCGTGTGAATCAGGGCTTAGGCTCGGCGCTTGGTTTGTATGCGCAATATGAGCAAGTTCGCGCCTTTAAAAATGCCAACGGCTCAGGTGCAAAAGAGCACCTAGAAACATGGCAATCGCCAGCGGCGGGATATTCGGGTTATTACGAAACGCCAGCAGATGAATTGCGCCAGAAAATGGGGCAGGGTCTGCAAATTGGTACAGGGACGTTTTTTGTCGTCGTGGGTGCCGTGGCGCTGCTGTACTTTCTCAGTAATAAAGACTAGGGGGCGCTATGAATAAAGCGTTTGTGATGCAAGTTGCGGGAGCAGTCGTCGCGGGATTGATCCTTAACTACATGACCACCAAAAAAGCCGAGACAAAATAATGGGTCCGTCTGGTGGTATGTCGAATTCCAGTGCCGCGAGTTCAGGTACTGGTGATCAGCTTAATAATGCCGCCTTTCAGGGCGGCAATGTGAACTTTGGAATAGGTAGCGGCAGCGGTGGCAATTTATGGCTAATTCTAGGTGCGGCGGCGATTGCCGCTTACTTCCTACTGAAAAAGAAAAAATAGCCGCCCTTGCATGGGAAAAATTAGCGCCCGCCTTAAATGATGACTTGCGCATAATTCAAAGCGAAGTTCAACAAGGCGTGGCGCAATTAATCGCATGGGGAGATTGCGAGTTTTTTACCGTGGTTCGTGGTGAAACTGCCGCTAACGGTAAAGAACTGGTGATTGTCGCCGCAGCGGGTAAGAACTCGGTGCATTACCTTGAAACAATTCACACGCAAGCAAAGGCGCAGGGGTTCGCCAGCGTTAGATTTCACACTAAGCGCCCCGAAGCCATGCTAAGAATGGGCAAAGTTTTAGGCTATGAAAAAGCCGAAACGATATTAAGGGCGGTCTTATAATGGGCTCAAGTTCACGCAGCGCATCAAGCCAAACAACTAACAACACTTCGAATACGTTCGGTATTCAGGGCGCAAACAATGGCCTTGTGATTAATGGCAGTGGCAATACTGTCACCGACGGCGGCGCATTTAAACTTATTGGCGATTTTGTCGATTCGTTACCCGTTTATTTCAGCCAAGGCGCGGGCATGATTACAGACGGATTTAATGCCGTGACTGACGTTGCCATGATGGGCGAGCGTCAAAACGAAAATTTCCTCAATGCAGCGGTTGACCTCTTTGGCGAAACCAACTCAGCGCAACAAGATATGTATCGTGTAAGCACCAACGCTTTAACCGAGTTTGGCGACTTGCAATCACGCGGTTTTGAAACCTACACCAACGCCACCCGTGACAATCTCAGTGATTCACTAAAGTTTGCTGACGGTGCCGTCGCGGTTAACGCCGCCGTGTCGCAAGCCTCAATGGATAATTCAAAAAGCCTCGCCACTGTGGTCGCCGATGCACTTGCCAGAGCCAACGAAAACAACACCTACCTAGCAGGCAGCGCCATGAATAACAGCGCAGATTTGGCCGAATCATTAACGAAAGTTGCACTCGATTCAGGCAATCAAGCCAATAAAGACGCCACTGGGCAATTACAGCGTGGTTTTGACTCAATGATGGGCTTTGCCGAGCAATTTAGCCGCAGTGACGGCGCAGCCTTGGCCGAGTCAAACAATAAAACTATGTTGTATATGCTCGGCGGGACGGCATTAATCGCGGGCGCGGTACTTTTAGCGGGGCGAAAATAATGATTATTAATCAGACGATTAAAGACGGTTTTACCGTCGTCAATAAAACGGGTGCTTACTTTAGCCTAATCAGCGCGGGCGGAGTGGTGAACGTGAGCCTATCAGAAAAAGGCCGAACCGTTTTAGACACAAAAATGTGGGTCGGTATGTCCATCGACAAGGCGATCCCGTTTGATGAAATCACCATTAAAGGCGACGACGGCGCGGTCGAGTTTTGGGCGGGTGATGTATCTATGAATCAAAGCCGCGCAACCATTACAGGCGCAAAAGCGATTAGGACAAACAAGCTATTAGTAAATGGTCTTGTTCAGTTGACCAGTTCAGACTTTACCCGTACAGCGGTGAGAGTTCGCACCAATAAAGATGTATTCATCGGCGGCGCGGCCGTCAACGGTTCTGGTTGGCGTTTGGCTGCTGGCACAATGGAGGAGTTTCCTGTTGCTGGCGTCTTGTCTGCGTACAAATCGCCACCGCGTTTAAGTATCAAGGATTCACAATATATCGGCGAGGTTAACGATCTATTTAATGAAGGAGCTGAGGCAAGGGAATTGTTTATATCAGATGATGAAAAATGCCGTCTGTCATGGAATAAAACCCCTTTTGCCAGATTTCCAATTATTTGGACAGAAGACAATCCCGTTTGGTCTGCGCATCCGTCATTTGTCAATTTAGGGATTAATGCGGGGGGGTTAATTAACTCACCGCTAACCGATTCGGTATTTTTTGTGCGCATGACTGGCACAAGTGGAAGTAGGTCGTTTTCCTATTGCCAATACACTATTTATGAGTCAAAAGATGAAGGTAGAACCTTCTCACAGTATGCCTATATCAATGCAAACTTAAAAGTTGACCAGAGTTTGATTAATAATTCAGGTATTGGGTTAAAGCTCGCTATTGTCGGAAAGAGTATGACGATTTCGCAAAGCGGGATTGCTATTTGTTTCAATATTATAGACAAATCTTGGTCAGCAATCGGCGGGGGAAGTGTGCCAGCAAATTACCTCTCGTCTGGTTTCAGCAATTTTGTTTATTTATCAGATGACGCCAAAATGTGCGTTTATTTATCGCAGTGGGATAACAAATTAAGGCGCTCAGATAATGGCGGCGTATCGTGGCATGAAATTGGTGGGCGAAGTTTTGGCGATATCGTTTTTGCCGACGCCAATAATTACTTTGCAACCTCAGATGGGTCAAGTAAGAAAAATTTGCTCAGTAATGACGGCGGCTTAAATTGGACGCTGTTTGATGAATCATCTGTAAATGGTGCCGAGGATTACCCCATTTATTTAGCTGATGGGCTGTGGTTACGCTTTGATGGTCAATATCTAAAAACGATTTCGATTGATGAAAATGGAAATGCCGTAGTTGAAAACGCTACAGTTACACATGCGGCTTCAAGCTCTTCTCAGGATGGGGGCTATCTCACCAATAGCGGCGTTTATTATCGGTTGATGAATGTCAACGAAGGAGGCTTTTGCAAAGCGGATAAATGGCAGCTTGATCTAAAAGGCGACCTGAGCCCCGCAGTTGTTGAAGTCATGGAGTTATTAAGCTAATGCGCCCTTTAATTGTAATTACAGCGGGCGCGGCCATGGCAGCGGCGGGATATTGGTGGCTGAAAAATTCACAAAAGCCATTAACGCCCGTTGCCGTCAATACTGCGCCAAATCAAAGCACCTCAATACCGGTTAACTCGGGCAGCAAGCCGAGTTATGCCGACCTCAGCTTTCTCGATATTTTTTCGACTGACAGCTTTGAGGACATTATTTTCAATCGGGTAAAGCCTACGCCAACGGTGCAAACACCGTACTTGTATCCAGAGCCGCAGGAACCAGCCCCACGTCAAGAGGTCGGGAGCAGCATGTTACCGCCAAAAGGTATTCGCAATAACAATCCATTAAACG
Source organism: Shewanella sp. NKUCC06_TVS (assembly GCF_019345515.1). Classification (NCBI taxonomy): domain Bacteria; kingdom Pseudomonadati; phylum Pseudomonadota; class Gammaproteobacteria; order Alteromonadales; family Shewanellaceae; genus Shewanella; species Shewanella sp. NKUCC06_TVS. The sequence goes on from NZ_JAHKQX010000005.1 coordinate 34,447, forward strand.
TCGAAAAAGGCGAAAACTGGCAGGGTATGACGGGCAATGACGGCCGTTTTGTTATCTTCCAAACGCCGTTTTATGGCATCCGAGCCGCTGCGCGTATTCTCAAAAATTACCGCGACAAATACGGCCTTAACACCGTAAACGGTATTATCAAACGATGGGCACCACCAAGTGATAATAATCCCACACAGAAATACGCTGATTTTGTGGCTGCTAAAGCAGGGTTACAAGTTAACCAAGTTATTCCAGCCCAATATTACACGCGTGTAGTCTCAGCAATGATCCACTTTGAAAACGGATATAACCCCTATGACCAAAGCACTATCAATACCGCAGTTGCCGCAGGGTTTGAATAACGGCCTAATCGCCGTCGCGGTGATTTATGGCGTTTACATGCTCAGCAAAATGTACTCAGTAGGGGACAAGCTTGCTGAACAAGTCACCGAGCCCATCGGGCAAGCGTGGTCAGATTTAGCCGCATGGACAAACGGCTATAAGCCTGTTGAGTTCAGTAATGCTGCGTTTTACCTCAACAGCAAATACGTTGCCGACGATGGAAGCATTGATCCAACGTGGCGGGCTGCCATTGAGCGAGGACATACAGGCATTGCAGCCTTATTCGCCACCATAGCACCCAAAGGCAAACTATTAAGTAAATACAATTACTTGATTAACGGCGAAGTCAGCGCCAAAACCGTAAAATAGGGGAAAGCATGAAAACATTAACCAACTACTTAACCCAGTGGTCAACATGGCGTGGCCTTGTGTTGATTGGTGCTGCGGTAGCGGGGATCCATCCCGACGCTGTTAACGCCGTCGTCAATGTCGGTGACATTATCGTTCAAAGTGTTGCAGCTACTGCGGTAGCAGGGGCGGGCGCGTGGGAAGCGTTCCGCAATGAGCGCAAGCAAGATAAAACCAAAGTATGGCGGGGCTAAGATGGACGAAGAAAAGAAAAAACAGCTAGAGTTACTCAAAGGTAGCGGGATAGGGGGTTTTGGTATCATCCTATTTGGCATGATGTGGAACATTCAAACCAGCATCAACGACCAGCAAACCAGCCTAAACAAAGTGATTAACGAAATAGACAAGCGCGTGGTCGCGGTCGAGGTTCGCCAGCAGCGGGAGGACATTTATAATGTTCAGCGGGTTACCAAGTGATTTTAGTGTGGCGGTCAGAACACCCGACGCTGTAGTGGTAAAAATCCAGCCAAGCCAAGAGCTAATCCTTATTTTTGCCGCCGTTGTTATCGTTGCCGCCGCATGGGTTAAGCGCAGATAGTTATTGTAAAACCCCAAATCCATCAATGCCGATAAGTCACATTATCGGCATTTGTCGTTATTACTTACTCCGTTTAACGGTTCGCTTGGCCGAGGTCGCAAACTGCTTTTTAGGCGCTACAATAGGCGACTGCTTCAATTTAGACAGAGTGCTGATGATAACGTCCAGTTCTTCACGAATGGCGGCGGCTTCTTCGTCATTTCGCAAGCTGTCCACCTGAGCAGCAAGTTTGTCCTTTTCGACACGGTCAAATTTATTGAACTGTTTATCAAAAAACACCATTAATAACTGTCCAGCGGTAAATGTGTGCCGCTTATATGGTGTGATCAGTTTGCCGTCTTGGCTAAAGCTAAAGCCGCGCCAATCTTTAGTATTGGGGATTGCACGCTGATATAACTCAACGTAACGATCAACCCAACTCGGGCATCCAGTAGACCACCAATTATTAATGGTGCGCGTTGTTACACAGAAGAAATCGGCGGCTTGTTGCGTATCAACAGTGCCATTTGTACGAATAAAATTAGTTAAAATAAAAGTTCGGGTTCGTGGTTTCATCGTTTGAAATCCATTTTCACTGTATTTATTAGATTCTTTTCTCATAACGTGGCCGTCCTGATATTCTATTTAGTTACTAATGTTGGCTTTGCAATGTCACAACGACACCAAGAGCCGACCTGTAGAAAAGTAATAAAAAATAGCGTTTCGCGACCATTCCAAAACCAATGTCATTTATATAGAACTTTGACATAAAGGAAAAACCTTCCTATGCGCACAATGTATATTATGTTAAATGAGTTCTATATGGTTCCCATTGCCGCTCTGTTTGTGTGTGGCTTGTCATTCCAAATGAATTTTGTGTCATTTCGTGATTCTGATTTTTGTTTATAGATATCAATACCATAAGTCACTCTATCAAAAAGCTTGCTCCATTATAGTGCAAAACTGTTCATCCAGACCGCATTAAACTTTGTGTTTGCTGCTTTTTGACAAAGTGCACTTCACACGCAGCTATGCGAACTCTTTTGAAGTATAGATGACGTGTTAGAAATGAATTTTATGAAACAATGCCCCAATCAAATCATGTCGCTCCATTAGAATGATTACTTACAATAATTCATCGGTTTACCAAGCTTAATTGAAATTGGTTCGTAGCTATATTTCCACTGCTTAATCTTACCGATTAATTTGTTGTAATGTTGATGACATGATTTATCAACATCAGAGTCGCTCGAACACATCACCAGTTTCACCTGACTGTATCTAAAACAATTTAATCGTCGCTACGTGAATACTTTGGCATATTGGACTCACAAAATAGCCAGAATCACCTAGCAGCGCGCTTATGCTCGTCCAAAAAGTCACAATAAAATACTAACATGTTGCTGATTTTGAGCCACCTGGACATAAATATGGCATTTTCAGGAGTTTTTATAGATATCGAGTGAAGCGCCCTAACCTTCTTTGGGACAAAAATCATTATGTGTACTAGCTCATATATGAACTGACAGTGTTGATTAAATAGCTAGACTTAATCGGACAATCTCAACGCTCCAGCACCATCAAGACGGCTTCATCTTTAAATGCTTGCGGATAACTCTTATGTGATTTTTTCAGACTCATATAGACCTCTTAATTTATTGACCATACTGTCTCAAAATTAAGTGTCCGATGGGATTAGACCAGAACACGTAATTGCGGTTGGATAAAGGGAAAAGCCAGAACTTTGTAGCATTACTAAAATTGGGTCAATGTTCTTATGTAGGATTTAGCTAGATGCCATTTTGCTAAGGCGTTGTTGATTAAATCATTTCATAGAACGTAATCGTTCCAAGGCTCTGGCCCAGGCGAACGGGCATACACAGTCTAATGACTTTGTTCATCGCCTTCACACCGGCCAATGCCTCTGCAACTGCCCATTGTAATCACGTAAACTTAGCATTGGACTATTCAACTGTTTATATCGGCCCATGGCGGTCTCTGCTAGAGAACGCTGGTGATAGCCGTTATCTATTTTCCATTGTTTCAGCTGACCCGCTTTCAGTGCTTCTACCGCTTCATTGCGTGGTTCCCATAACCCCGCATTTGAACGCGGTGGAATGGTAGCTTTGCAGCCTTTTGTATCATAAGCACCATCTGCCGATACCTGTGCTATCTTGTTGCGGTACTGAACATTGACTTTCTTAGCGCGTTTACTGATAGAGGTGTAATCAGGTGATGTTAGTGGAACATTCATCAACGTAAATAATGAGTTGAGAAAGCCTTCTAGCGCACGCAACGATAAACTAAAGATACCTTTGACCATCAACGCGGTTTCAATCGCCACATCACTATAGCTAAACCCGCGACCACGCCCGCCATGATGTTCATGGCAGTACCACGCTTTTACTGCAGCTTCATCCACCCAGAAGGTGAGCGAGCCACGGCTCACTAACGCTTGGTTGTATTGCTTCCAATTAACGATTTTACGTATTGATTTGCCCATGTTGCCGTCCTGAAGGTGAGTCAGGAGATCTGATCATGGCAACGCCAATTAGTTCACGGATTTGTTCAACAACGCCTTTTGCTAACGCGCAATGGGGCATAAAAGTCCTAGAACTGCTCGATCTAACACGAGTTTGGACCAAAGCGCGTGAGCCCGAAGCTCGCGCAAAATGCCAGCGTGATGAGCGTGAACCAGACTAGGGAAGTCTGATTCATCGCACGAGTAAGGTCTATAGCATTAATTCAAATGGTCTCAGCTTCGAAACAAAAACCGGTAACCTTTGTTTTTGTAAGCAATTGAAAAACTCTGATGCTGTCATCGGGGGATTCTTTAAGCTACTTCTATGCTGTTGAGCCGCTTTGATACTAGAATGGACAAAAAACAGTGAACCACTTCTCTAGTGAACTGAATCACAATCATATTTCAGAAAATATTATGGCCGAAAGTCTCTACAAAGCGCTTCAGCACGTTAGCACTCATATAGGAACAGTATTTTTGGTAGTCATCATCTTTATTAACATCAGCAAAGTCGCATACTGATTTAAGAGCAAATACTTTCGGTTTATTTCCTGAGGTATTTTCAACTGAAGAATAAAGCCCATATATCTCCATTTCAATACCAAGAACTTTTCGATTCTGGGATATAATAGTGTTTAAATAATCTGCATCTGCGACAACAGCCGCACCAGTTGCTATTGGTCCTAATAGCAATTTGGGTACTACATTTATATCATGTTCAAATTCTGAACTAATTTGAGACATCATTTCTTTATTTGCTTTGAAAAGCTCCATTTTTGATCTAATTTCAGTTGATGCCATTATTTGGTGAGGAGCAATTTCAAAAACAGAATTCCCTCCCTCTTTTTTTAATTTTCCAGATTGGTAATCCCATACGCATTCTGCAAAAATAACATCGCCAAAATTAGCATTTTTTTTAATGCCACCACAAATTCCAGTCATTACTATTACTTTTGGCCTTAATAAATTAATTATACTTGCTGATTTATTTGCAGTCGCAACCATTCCCATCCTGCTGCAATGCGTAGCACAAACGGAAAACTCTTTGCCCCCAGACTTAAATTTACCCTCGTATATAAAAGTATGATCATCAATAGGTCTTGGTGGCTCCCAGTTCCAATCTAATGCTAAGATTTCTGCTAGCTCAGGATCATCTAGTGCACATATAATTGCTAAGTACTGGCAAGTCCTCGCCAATTCGACTACCAATCAAACTCATAGGTTGTTCTAGGTAGATAGAATCTATATCTGTTTTGTTCTGGAATGGCTCAACGCCTTCAGGCCCCACGTAAGTCAAGGTATGATTTTCACCAATGGTGTAAGACGGTGATAACCCTGCGCCAGTCGCCTGGTAGTTAGTGATCACGGCCACTTTTCTCGTGGTCGTCTCTAACAGATCTAATATGGCTTGGAACTGATCGTTCCTAAACGAGGCTGCATTGATGTTCTCAAAAATTGTGACACCGAATTTTTGGCCCACGCAGGCCATAAAATCCATAAACTCACGGTTTCTATAGCTTTTATTAAGCATACAGAAGTGATATCGGTTGCTTGGGTGCAGTGAGAACTGACGAATGGACTCGATCAGCTTATTGGCTCTGTTAACGGCGAACTTTAATTGGCCTATATCCACGTTTAAGAGCTTACACAGTCCATTTTCAAGGAGTGCAGGTTGCAATCTCGCACCTCTGAAGTCTTGATAGAGTTCAGCAATACCGTCCCACTCCACACGCTCAGAGATGCTCTTCACACGAATCTGGATCTGGTTTTCTGCATATCTGCGCTTTTCGCAGTACTCCGTTTGTATCGCCGCTTTTTGTTCGGGATTGAGTAGAACTAAACGATCAGAAAGCACATCAGTGAGATACTCAAGATCAAAGTTATGGATTGCAGTGCGGCTGGTGGCTGTTGCACTCACGCCAAGAACTCGAGCCCCCGCAAGCACCCAATGAGCAAGTAAGCCTGTTGATGTTAATGCCAGTTCAAACGTGGAGGCTTTAGCGGTATTGTCTGTATCGCTGTACTTAGCAATGTTGGCAATTTCGAACCCGCTATCGTGAAAACTATATGCTTTGTGTTCGTTTTGAACTTTGAAACTTAGCCGGGCAGAAATTAACGACATGATGCTTGGCGTAAGCTCTACCAGCCCCAATTGATTAAGAATTTTCTCGACCAGGTTTTCTGTGGTGTAGATTCTTGGGTCTTCTAGCGTCTCCATATTCTTTTTCAGCTTGAGAATGGCACTTAACATCCCATTACAGAAGGTTCTGACAAGCTGGGCGCCGTTGTTCACAAATTGTATTGCACTCTCGGTGCCTTCAGGGCCAATTTCATGACTGCCTGACGCATGATTTATCTGTGACTTTAATTCTTCGTGCCTAAAGTTAATGGCATGAATGGACATCCTGTCAGAGAGGAGCGTGAATATCCGGTTTTGGTTTTCACTTCCTTTCTGAATCGTCGCAGCCGTGATGAACGGGCGATAGTTAACATGCCACTTCCCCTTGTAATCAGCGAGTGCGTTACGAAAACGGTCAAAACATTGATCAACCCCATTAAACTCAGGCGAGCCATGAATTATGAAACTGTCAAAACTTGCATAGAACTTACGTGTTAGGGCGATAATATCGTAGTCAGCGACTGTGTTAATCAGGTGAGTCAAAAACTCGCTTTGCTGACGGTCAAACTCATCCAAGATCAATAACAAGTTATCAAGAAAATCGCTAATTCTGTAACTTTTATCGATGCTATGCCACGGATAAAGCAATTTGGATGTGGTTAAAAAGAGTACCTGCGTTTTTTCCTGATCAATCCTTCGTGCTGGGAAAATTCGGTCGAGGACATCATTCAATGCTGCTCCATTGTGCTCTTTCCCTTTCAGATAAGCCTTCAGCCTAGTGAAAACCTTACTGTGCTGAGCACGTAATTCTTCATCTAATACCGACGTGTTGCTGGTACTCTTTGCCTGATTTAACAGAGTGACCTTATCGAGTATCGTTTTGAGGTCTCTTTGCTGCTGTACATCGAGCGCCTCGAATAGCGTCGCCCAATCTACCTCTGATAATTCGGCAATAGCAGTGTCTTGAGCAGGAATCCAAATGACATTGCGTTTCAGCTCTGCTTTTTCCACCTCACTAAGAAACGCTTTGCTGTCGATGCGCTCAAGCAATGCTTCATAAGCTTCCTTCACGTTAACTCTCAAGTTCGTGGAGTAAACAAGCGTTATTCTCAAATCGGCGATCAGGTGTGCGAGCTGAAGCTCAGTGGCTTGGTAGGTCTTTCCGAGGCCAGTCTGAGCATCAATGATGGCCAAAAAGCCGTCTTTTGACTGGCAAGTTTCAGGCCCTGCCATCTCTAGATAAGTTTCAAGTAATGCACTCATGACCCGCGCTCCGATATGATCCCTGCCCTGTCAGCTGTCTACCAACTTGACGATATGATGTCTAAAAAATAATATGTCGTCATTGAAGACAGGTAAATACTGAATACATAAACATGTCGAGTAACTAGACAGGAATCGAAGAATGACGAAATGGCCGATTAGGTGGGATTTACTCTTGCGATATCGTATGATCGAAATTGTCGCGCTTTGGGAGGGGAGATTAACCACCAATCACTTGATACAGAGTTTTGGTATCGGACGTCAGCAATCATCCAAAGACATCAATTTCTATCTAGCCGACATTGCTCCCGGTAACCTTGTTTACGACAAGCACCTAAAAGGCTACAAACCCAGCGACAGCTTTATCCCCAAGCTAACCTCTGGCCATGCCGACGAATACCTTCATATCCTCTCGCGCCGTGAAGACATGACAGTGACGTTTGCTGACTTGGATATGGGATTTGAACACACTGCTATGATTCGCCCAGTCACGCGCAATATTGCACCGGAGGTATTACGACCGTTGGTCCAAGCCATTCGAGAGAAAAGACGTGTCGATATATGCTACACATCGTTGAAAGATGGCGAAACCGTGGAACGTATCATTTCGCCTCACACTCTGGTTTGCACACCACTTCGCTGGCATGTTCGTGCCTATTGTGAGCATGCTGATGGTTATCGCGATTTTGTATTAAGCCGCATTCATGGTGTACCAGACATCAACGACAATACTGCGAGCGGCAAGCAAGATGATGGACTTTGGAATACTGACGTGACTATCGAACTCATCCCCGATCTCCGTTTTAACGAAAAGCAAAAAGCAGTGATAGAAAAAGATTACGGCATGCTCAATGGGAAGCTTAGCATTCCCACCAACGCTTCACTGATTAGGTACCTCTTGGATGCGTATAACATCGACATACACATGCAAAAAATCAGACCCCAAGGGCAACAGATAGTAGTGAGCAATATGGATGAATTGATGCCGTTTCTTACTTACTAATAACGGATAAACTAGCACCAAATGTTTTCTTGTAGCTATTGCGGATGTTCGATCGTTATAACTGGTCGTAATTTACAGTTCAAATCCCCTGACTGAATCACCACGACTTCAGTAGACAACTGAAAACCTCATATCAGAAAAAAGAAACTTAACATCAAGAGTTAGCGAATCAATTTGATGAATAACGATCATTTCTGCATTTTAATAACTGTTAAAGTGCAGTTTTCGAGTCTTTTAGCGCTTAATCAACGTATTTTGCGCATTATCGTGACACAATCGTGTAAAACTCAGCTTATGCATTGCGTTATGCATAACTAATCACAATTTATTAGTCTTAGACTTAACGTTAGTAGTGTAGTGCTCAACTAAATTTGGCCACAACAGTTTATCAGCAAGTGTAGTGATGTATAAATTTTTCATTTCTACTTTAAGGTAAAACCATAAATTTCGAATTTAAGCTTAAAAAAAACAGAGCATTGAAATTCAACTTTGTATGGTTCTAGTTACCTCATGTAACCAAGTTACACCTCTAAATAGCCTATTCTCTGCATCAACGGGAATAACATTGATCCGGTCACGAAACTGAAGTGATATTCTTAGGCGCTTAATAAGGCGCCTTTTCTGTTCTTCAGCTGTGCCATCAGTTTCTAGGCACACCCAATATAAGGACTTTTCTTTTTCCTCAATCAATTTGCGGAATAATCCATTGATATGACTGTCGTCTATGTTAAATCCATAGCCTACGACAACTATGGCTTCACATTCCGAATATTGGTCAAATAGACCCACGTATCGTCTGGACATGTCTACCGAAGTAAGAGGCTTTAGTCCACTTTGGGTCAGGACAAAAGGCACATAAATCTCATCTTTAGGCACGTTTTCTGGCCTGAGGCCAGAAATCACAGAGTTCTTATAGGGGTTGTAGTAATCAGTTACGCCACCATTCAGGTGCTGAACTGGAGGGATATCGAAGTTCAAATCCTCTGAGATTTTTTCAACAAGATTGTTGTAGTTAGATGTGCCAATCGCACCGATTTCGATTCCTAATTCTTTGCATTTTTCCAAATCATGGTAATAACCAGTATCAGGTAGCTCACCTACACTCTCTAATTGCTGCACGATGTATTCGCGAGTCGAGCGCAAGAATATAACCATTTTGGAAAACTTTGCCCATTCTGTGCGCGGGGAAAAAAGATATCTAAAATGGCTGTCAATCAAAGACTGATAGTCAAGCACAGTCGTAAAAATGTTCTCTAGTACTTGCTGCGATATCGCAGATAACAGATCGCATACATTACAGGCAGGTAAATCATATTCCTTATGTTTCTCCAGCAGCAGCTCTAAAGCGGTAAGTCCAGCCCGACTAAACTCGAGTTTGAACATTCCGGTTACGTCATCAAATATTGGGATATCATCTGGAGCTGTCTCAAAGAGCTCCTGATTTAACCTTTGAACAAGATCTTGCCCATGAGCACCAACTAGAAGTTGTAGGAAAGCACCGGCATAACGCTGTAACTCTGCGGTATTGTTACCGCTACTTATCACGCTGAGAATCGCCGAGTACGCTTCACTTCCGAACAGCTTAACTTCGTTAGCAAGGATTGGATTCATACGGATGGCTGCAGAGTATAAATGCTCACCATAGCCTGTTTCCATTCCCGCGCTAAATTTGTCAATCAGTGTCTTTTTCTCCAGACCAAACTGCTTTAACGCGTATTCGACTTCCCCATCAAAATCGTTCAACCGCCGAATAATTTCACCCTTACGATATTCAATTGAAGATTCGATCAAGGCTGTAAATTCGTTCTTACCAAACGCATGGATCCGTTGTGTTGCAAAACTATCAGGTAGCCAACTTGTCGCATAATTCGTCCTAGCATCAATGTTTCCAAGTTGTTCCCGAAGCTCTCTCTTCTCATTGCTAACATCTTGACGGAAGAGATCGATAGCAAACTTGCCACCACTTGGGAGGCCATATCCAATCTCAGCCCCTGCACCAAAGAAAAATCCTAATTTCATGTACATTCCTAGTATTGGTGCAGTCAACTGCACTCATCGATATATTCGCTTTCAGCTCCCAGCTGAGTGTGGAGCCAATTACAGATGCTCACTCACGTAAATCCAGGTTCCATCCTTAACACCGTGCCTTTGCTACATAAATGCTTTCATTACTTTGCGTACAACTTCTGAAACGTTCTCTAAATTCTCAGCAATGGCAGTGCGTTTAGCATTTGAATTACTGGCCAGACTAACGGCATGAATCACTCTTTTTAGCTCTTCCTGGTCAGCACGTTTTGGTAGCAACTCTGCTATTTTCTCATCGCTCAGCAGTACAAGTTTGTCTGCCGGGGAACTGAGTTCTTTATCTGTGGCTTTTGCTTCCTCACTCAGATCATATCGTCCCATTTTAGTGCTCTCCCATGTTAATCATCATTGTTTTGCAGGCGCGACTTTGCCGACTCGATTAGCTCCAAAAACTTCTCGATGGCTTTATCCGTATCTTCAGAGTTCAATGTGTCTGATAACTTGTCGTTGGCATCAGTCACTTTAGTCATGACTTTTTCGACCTTCTCCAGAGCAACCAGCTTAGACATAACCTGATCTTGCTTCTCTTTCAGCGCTACAGCTGAAGATAAGTAGGCTTTTATAGTTGCCTGCGAGCGCTGCAAGTCTGCAAAGGCACTATTAATCTGCGCCAGTACAAACCTTTCTTGTTCATTGAGGGGGTCAAGTAATGATTTGCGCTTTTTGCTGATTTGGGATTGCGCTTCCTGAGACCACTCAATCAGGATTTGTCCAAGCTTACTGGTCTCTGCAGCCACAGCTTGTTTCACACCCTCTAGCACAATTCGCTTTTGAGGCTCTTGGAGCTCACGACCTCTCCACTGCACAGAAACATCATCCACAGAAATGGAACTTGTCAGGTAGGCATCATCTAAATCGGAGCGAAAAGCACGGTTGTTGACCGCCTTCGATAAGAACGTAGGTGTCCATTTCTCATCTATAAAACGGTTAACATCGTCACGAAGTTTGCCATAATACAGTTGAGCAAATTTCACATGAGACTTTTGTAACTCAGCGACCTGATAGTCCGTGATTTCGGCTAACTCTACCGTTTCCTTTGGTGCCGACACACAGCCACTTAATACAAGCAGCATCAGTGGAATTAATTTATAGGTTTTCTTCATTTATCTCTCTCAAATGTCAGTTTTCAATGCCCGCATTACTGAAGCGGGAATGCAGGCTTATCTTTACCTTCATTTATCCAGTTGACCCAGAGTTTCGCATCTGTCCCCTCGAGCAACGTTACAAAATTGCGGGCGCGGATATATTTGTTTGAGCCCTGCGGCTTCAACATGTCGGCCGTGATGGAGCGGGTTTCTTCCAAATATTCGAGGTCATCATTTGTGACGGCCAGTATGCCTAACCATTCGAGGTAAGTTGGTGCAGGATGCACAATGCCTGATGACACCACCTGGTGAATACTTATAGGCTGCAGTGAACGTAAGTCCCGGATAATGCCCAGGCAGCCAACATGCACATCACCTGATAGCAGCACGGTTTTGGCATTTCGTATTTTCGCATTTTCCAAAAGTGCCATAATAAGTTTTAGGCGCTCCCCTTCATGCTCTTTAGCTCGCCAATGGTCTTTTAAATCATCTGTGAGCTCTTCCTCCCAAGGCGTGGAGTCAACGACACTTTCTGCAAAAGAAAAATCCCGGTACACCACGGGTACCGCAGTCATAACCAGCAAGTCCCCGTGGTTGCAGTCGTTTTCTAAGTACTGTTTGATGTCTTTCCACTGCTCACTGCTCATGACCTGAAGCAGCGTACGCTCGGAACGATTGTCCAACGCGAGGATGTTATATCCTCTAAAGTGCACCGCCATTGAGAAATGTGTATTGTCCCCGGTTGCCAATAAGCTTGTGTTGTCTCTGCCCCGAACCTGAAGTAAAGAGAAGTGTTTTCTTGCTGCTGCAAAGATGGCTTGATATACGTCACATTTCTTCTGTAAATCGTCCGGGTAACTGCCCCAACCATCAAATATGTCGTGGTCGTCCCACATCATGATAGAGGGAATAGATGCCAACATATGAGCTATGGGTTCTTTGTTCCATCTATCGACATAAAGCTCACTATAGAACCGATCTAACTGTGTTCGCATGTCTTTCGTTGCTTTGCGATTAACCTTCTCCTCCCGTGGAAGCTCATTCCAGGCTTTCAGCGTGCTCAGTGTCGTCCACATGGAGTCGGCATATACCTGATCTCCACCTAATAACAATAGGGAGAACGGTTTAGTAAAGTGCTCTGCGGCCATGTCTTTCCATAGGCGATATGGCTGCTCTGTTGTTGTCAGCATTTTATAGTCAGAGAAACCGTTACATGAGGCGTATGCAAACTTGGGTTTCTCATTGGCACCGGGCACATAAAACGTCCAGAAAGTTCTGCCAGCTTTGTCTTCCGCAGGCTCTGCATCTAATGAAATACTGTAGTTGACGTGGCGCTTGTCCAGCATGGCTACGGTTAATACAGCACGCCAGACATGCCCTGAGTAGATTTCGCCGATCAGCACCGCCTCTAACTCTTGGCCATCTGCATAAGTTACAGATGCCTGACTGGCATTTTTGTCAGAGATAAACGTAACGGTATAAAGCGTATCGGACTCAAGTCCCAGTACAGGGCCGAGTATTAGTTTTTTAGACATTTGTCATATCCTTATATACAAGATTAGAAATAATCCCTACATACAACCCAATTGTTTAAGCAAAGCCGCCGACGAATGCAGCGCTGGTAGGGGAAAATTAAGCTTTTGTTTTAACGTCTCAAACAAAACTGAGCTGGCACAGTAAATATCATTGCGCTTGGCCGATTGCTCCATGATATACGCCGTGGCCATCTTTGTTATAAATAGCTTTGAAGTAAGCTGACGGAACCTTATGGGTTTCATCGGCGGCATTTCTTTCAGATACAGAGGCCCAGTTATAACAAACAAACTATTTCTGAAACCTACAGCGGCTCCTTCTGCATCCTCAAGGGATTTCCATGGGCCTTGGTTTAAGTCTTCATCTTGCGGCGTGATATTGCTCAGGTAATTAAGTTCATACCAGTATTTTGAGCTGGCAAAAGTTGCCAGCGGCGCCTGATTGCCCCTGTCAGCCTGCAGTGCAGAGCTGCTTGCCCCTTTATAGTAGTCTTTTTCCAGTGTTTTACTTGGATGAATTAAGGGGCCGTCGACCAGTCACGAACGGGTGATACCCCAAAAATTGTGATATCGACTTCATACACCACCCAATCAGCGAACTTAGTTTGGTTATTATTAGAAAGCAGATATAGGTGGTTAAACATCAAGTCGTTACCATCTGGATTACTTTGACACCTAAGCGGGCAATGTACTGAGTAAATAGTAGGACTTGCCGGGAGGGTAAATGCCAGCAACAGTGAAGTTGAAAAAATGTCTTCGCAAATCCCATTTGCATGCGTCCTTTAATTTCGGTGTACCTATAACACAGCATTAGCAATGTGCTAACACCGCTGACAAACACTTTCTACTCTGCTAATCATATTACTGTTACTTGCAAATAATATCCAGCCATAACATCATCACAACATTTCCATAGCATTATTTCTATTAGAATGGGATTTTAATGATGTCTCAGAGCAAAGAACTCATCTTGTTTATTCCAGGGCTGTCCGGTGGAGAGCCTGAAAAATATTTAAAAAAGTTAACGGATGGCCTAGCAGATTATTGTAAAGGAACCGGCATCCCATATAAGAATATAGAAGACTTCACCTCCGCAGAGGGCGCAAGCAAGCGTCAAATTACGATTGATGTATCAGATGAAGCGCAGAAGACAATTGACATCCATGAAGTCTATTGGTCTGACTTAGCGCAAAACCTCAGTGTATCCAGCAGCTCACTAAAAGCCATTAGAGGCTTGTCATTAATTCTGTACTGGATGCGCTCACTGCCTGTCTGGGCAGCTGCGATACACAGCAAGTATATGTTTACGTCAATGTTGTTTACGCTACTTTTAATGCTGTTTTGGTATCTGGGCGTTTTTCTGGCTTTATTAACTGCGATAGGCACTACGCCAGAAAGCGTTTTTACATTCGAAATATCCGGAAGTGAGTCAGTAAATTTTGCTCCAATAATACAGAGTATAAGTGATTGGGCTAAAGAGCTGGGTGGCTGGTATATCTTCGCAGTATCGGCAGTACTTGTTGCCGTCTTTCCTGTTAATTCCGTTGTCGACATCTCCTATGCTACTCAATGTTATTTACTCAACCGGGATAATGTGTTTCACAAAATAAGAGGCCGGATAAACTCAGCGCTGTATGATGCAGTACGTGACCCAGCGTATGAGAAAATTACCGTGGTCGGATATAGCTTCGGAGCTGTAGTAGCGGTCGAGGCACTCGCATCCTATATGGGTAAGAAAGAGCTTAACTTTATAACACTAGGGAGCCCTTTACTGCTAATGGCAGCAAAATCCACACGGGTTAAGAATGCTATCGAGCAATTGCAAGGTAACGTACAGATCACTTGTTGGTCGGACTTCTATTCTGATCAAGATTGGCTGTGTACTAAATCACCAAGCACGATTGTCGATGAAAAGTTTAATAGCCAAAAAATCACATCGTCAGTACCGATGGACGAGAGATTGAAAGGTCTAAGCCATCAGCTTTACTTTGGAGATTGGGACGTATTGAAGCGCTTCATTTGATACTGTGATTTATGCACAATTGAGGTGTAGTGTTCAACAATGTTCGTGCGTTCGGGAACTGTTCTGCCACCCCGAAAATATCAATATCGCAATCCCCGTGCTAACTAAATTTCTATAATGTCAAAAATAAAGAACTCATTTTTGGACAAAAGATAGTGAGAGTCAGCTCCCCAGAATCCCTTTTTCAGATAACTTCTCGTATCCAAAAATGTCAAATTCCACCGCTGTCAGCTTTGCCTGATGATGTTTCTTTTACCCAGAACCATGCACCTTTAACAATGCTATCCAAATTCAATTCCAACTCTGTAATAACCAGCTTTGCCTGAAACAACGCCGTTATAGCTAATACAACTGTTAGCCACATTGTCACGTTTGTTCTTCTTCGTTCAGTAGCATCAAGTTGTAACAGTTCCATTGTTGTCAGTGCCTTACCTTTAATCCTGCACTCATATTGATTAACAAGTTCAATATCGCCCGATTCCGCCAATGATCTCATAACTAATAGCGTTGCTTGCTTTAACGTCGAGTATTGAGGGTGCAAGATAGCGTACATCCCTCAGATTTAACCCTAGTGCTTACTATATCAAGTCCATTGAAGAACCTTTCCATCGACTCTAGTGATGGGGCTGGCTGCTTGATAGAGTACCGGGCGACTACTGGTACCTCCGGCTGGCACCTCTTTTGTTCTATAATCATAATGTTGCTGAAACTTATCGGCCAGATTATTCACCGTATCTCCAGAGGGAGTGAACGTATAGTCGTCGCGATGCAAAATGTTCATGTAGTATCTGACTTCATAAGCTGTTCCGCCATTTCCGACTTTATTCTGAGCAGCATTCTCTATCGTGTGGTGCTGATTATTCATTGCAGCCGTGATCGGGTGAATGTTGTCAAACCCTCCGCCCCCGCCCAAGCGATCGTTCACCATGTGCCCTCCGACCCAAGTTCCTCCGGCGATTCCCGCCACTGCTTGTGCTTCCGCTCTCGGGCCAGCATCTACGCCAGTGCTTTGTGTTTCAGCTTGTAGCCACCCACTGTCGTAATTATTGCTAGTGTTGGTAACATTCACGCTGGTGACACGTTGGATAATCCCATTATTATATTTCAGCTGAATTCCTGTCATATCGGTTGCGGGCTGCAATTGAGCAATCGGCTTTACGTGATCACTATTACCCATCAACTTTTGAAGTTTTCTTTGTGCTATTGCTTCAGGCCTATTATCAACTAGCCCAATATGCTGTTTCACATTACTCGTTTTTTGACTAACCAAATTAGAAACCGCTTTACTGCTATTTCCCTTTGGCTTCTTAATTTGTGTCTTCATATCTCAATCCTTTGATTTGTCAGTGACGGTGATAGGAAATAAACGCTATTAAATCAGTCTAAAAGACGTTTAAATTACATTTAGCATATTTGGAGGCAAATAATGAATCCAATCTCTAACATCACCGTATAGCGACACAAAACTCAAATAGGAGAGTGTTATTTTGCTATGGTCCTCAATTTGCTTTTTGCACACTTACAGTTGGATATTTGCGTATTTTAAATGACAACATATTGATGTAACTCTGCCATATTTAGATTTAGCATGAAGCTTTACTCCTCTCAAACTGCAATGCTTTTTCTCCTAACTGGTCGGCTTCATTTTCGAGGGCAGCATTATCATTGACCGCCATACCGCTGACCGAAGTGGTGGGTTTTACCCTTCCTTCTGCTTGCTGTACAACATGGCCTAATTCATGGGGGAGGTGTTTCTCTTGGCCTGAAGCGAGATGTATGTCACTGCCTTGGGCATAGGCGTGCGCTTGCACCGCAGCAGGTTTACTGGAGTTATAATGCACATTGACATGATCTAGACTCATGCCTGATAACGCTTCCATGCCAGATTGAAGCTTATCCGGCAGACCTTTGCCAGCACCACCAGCATGATTAGATGCCAGTTGTAGTGCATGGGAAGGGCTTGCCGCATAGGATTTATGTTGAGCGAGTTTATCTTCCTCCTCCAAGCTTGCCTTGAGTTGCATCAGCTGCAAAGATTGCTGGCGATTATCCTGAATTACGCTTTTAGTCGCATCCTTAGCCTGTAAAGTGCCACAGATTTTGGCTTGCTGCTGCACGTGAGGTGCGCTTTCACTCGCTTTATGCAGTATTTTTTCCTTGGCACTAAAAGTAGGCATAATATCTTCCTTAATGACTCGCAATCTTGCTTAAAATCCTATGACTCAAGCTATATACCTTAAAATGTAGCTGTAGAGCGATAGATGACACATTCAGAACACACCTAGCTCAAGATATTTCAAGTCCAGCACTATGTTGGCAAACCGTTACCGCTTCGCGTGCAGACCTTCCATTGCTGACAATATCCATAAATGCACTGTAATAATGGGCTGCTGTATCAAAATTGCAACGGAGCAACTCCTCAAGCGCTACCTTACTTGGCGCGTCGTCTCCCGTCCAAAGCGTGGTGCGGCACACCAATTGGCCTCTATCTTGATCGAGTTCAAAACACGAACGGCGTAAACCAGTATTTACCCATGCAATGGCTTGCAATATTGGTTCAAGTTTATGGATGTCGAGAGACAAAGGCAGTCCGCTGTAAACAATAACTTCACCCGCTATCGGTACTACCCGAATGGCAACGGATAAATTACCATTCGATGCAGGCACTTCAAATAAGAAAGCAGAAGGGCTGCCCTCTTCTTCGAAATAGCGGATGCCATTTTCTTCCAGCATAGTACGTACTGCAACATGATGTGGACGGGCAATGTATTCGCTGTGATATGTCATCCTATTCCTACTTTTTTATTCGTTAAAGTTCATCAACCCAAACCCAAATCTTGCCATATCCACCAGGAAACGCGACAAGGTTACTTCTGTCTTCGACTTTAGTGACGACAAACGACGCGCCGGGTGGGAACAGCACTTCATCTTCAGTATGGTACCGAGATAACGTACGCACATCGACACCGCTTTTCAGGTTATTCATGATCCAATTAATTTTATAGTTAGGACCGGTAAAAAAGCCATTGGTGTTATTTTGAGATGAGCTAAAGAAATTATCTTTGTGATGCACTGAGCCGACTCTAAAGGTATTCATGAACACAGGCACATTCATAGGTACACCGCCATATTGCGCATTATAGGCCGTGCCCGCATAAGGCGGCAGTTTGCGCAGTCCAGATATGGCCGTTTGTATTTGTGGCACTTCTTCTATCAATGCTTGTCGCGCCGTTCTGCCATCTGGCAGTATGGTCGTTGCTACATTGGGTGAATTTAAAAAAGCTTGCCACGCGCCCTCACCCGCAACACCAGTATAAACATAAATCGCCGCTTTCTCTTGTACCGTTAAGCCTGCTAGACCTGGACTGTTGCCCCACCAACCCCAAAAGAGTCGATTGACCCTTTCTTGCCAGTAGGCATCGTTCACTTGATTACCGGTAAAGTGTGGATTGACTGGCGCGGGGGAATTAATATCGACATCTGGGCTTAATGCTGCGCCCACCTGCGCTTGCACATTCCTCACAGGATCGGCGCTGACATCAATACCTTGGCGTGCAGCAATCGATGACACCACCACATCAAATAAATGCGCACCAATATTGTTGTTAATAAATGCTTTTAAGTTATTTAAGGGGCCTGCTGTCCCTAATGCAGCCAGTGCAGCAATGTGGCCTGCGGGGGGCTGACCTGCAATCGTGGTGATATCGGCTATCAATTGGCTTAAATCAACTCTGGCCTGTGGCACTAAACCTCGCACCACCTTCTTAGGTACGCCAGCCTGAAGTGCTTGCACTGCCTCAGGCGTTTCAACTTCCCGGGAAAATACCGATTTGTAAATAAGGTTGCCATAGTGTTTACGTAGCAATCTGGCCAAGATCAGCATGCCCTTGTGTCCATCGGGGATATTTTGTTTTATCCGCGTCCAAATACTGGTTTTCTGCAGTTTCTCGTACTTGGCTTTGTTTGGTGCAATATGCAGAGATGATGTGGGATCTAAGGCAAGCCCCAATATCATACCGCCAAGCTGCGCCAAATCATCAATGACATTTTGCTTGAGACCGACCAACAACTCAGCGGGAATGCCATCAACATGGCCCGCCACATTTTCAGCTAACCCTGTGGTACGGGTAAGCAAATTATCCGCAGTGTTACCAAGACTTGCTTCAGTGGTAGCCACTAATAACTCTTGGTCAACCGTTGGCGCGATATGGTGGGCAACCAGCAAAAGCCCATACCAACGTTCGGCGTGGGTCGGATAATTCGTGGCAATATTGCGGTATGGCACTGCATCACGGACATGCATATGCGCCACCCGATTGGCTGCTTTTGCCTTAGCTTGAGCGACGGCATCACCCGCGGCTTCATCTTTATAGACGGTGCTAGTGACAAGGGCATCGAGGCGGTTAAGGTCGATAATCGAACGGGTATTCAACCCAGTAATGAGCCCATTATCAAAACCTTGGGCAATAAGCGCTAAACGCATAGGCGCGACATTAAAACCAGGTGGCTCTACATCGAGGGGAGCCAAGCCGCCTGCTAGCGCATCTTTGTTAGCGGCAGACAGAAAGTAAGCAGGGAATTGATTCTCGGGCAACACGTTTTGGAATGCAGTGGCTAGGTGTGGCTCATAGTTACCATCTTGTTCGTAAAAGCCACCTTTGTTGACTGGCTGGATAAAAGGCACGCCTTGAATTTCAGCCGCTTTCATAATCTCATAAAAACTGTGGTCATGGTTGGGCAGCATCCAACCTAACATAGTTAGACGGAGCATTTTTTGATATCCCGCCCCTGACAGCCCGACATTTTTGGCGCCGGCCAACATCATGCCAGTCGAGCCAGAAATGCCTGCTTCTAAGCGCGCACCTATGTCACTTGCCTGCTTATCAACATCGCTGTTGATCATCACTGAAATAGCTTCACGGCCTTGTTCCCATTGGATACGGCCATTAGTCGCTGTTTGCAGGCGGTTAAATTGCGATGCGGCAAACGGATTAAAACTCGTGGGTATGTTGGCTCTTTCGTACAAGAGTGCTTTTTCTTCATCGGTTAAGTCAGCGACATCGCCATAGGCAAGTGAGGTTTGGTCGGCAAAATCGGCACCTTCATTCGCGCCATATTCCCGGTCTTTATTGGCTAAATCAACTTGGGCAGCCTCGTGGGGTGTTCCGCGCGCAATACCACTGAACATGTCCGGTGCACCAATATGGCTAGCAACGACTCCTGGCCCGCCTAAATTGACATTCACTTTTTCATTTGCCGATGCCGTTTCGACCCGCGCTTTCAGTGCTGGATCCGCCAATAGTACCGCATCTAATCCTGAAGTGTGGGCGAATCCATGCCTGACTCTTTCATGCCTTGTGCCCGCAAGATTAAGCCCGACCTGAGTTCTCACATTATTGTCTGAACTAACAACTGATTGATCGTGACGCACAGCCGATAAACCAGCATTCACTCGCTCACTGTCTAACAAATCATCGGAGGCCACTTTCAACCATTTGGCCAAATTATTATTGCGTACCGCATTGTAAATAACTTTTAGTTTGGCGCGCATCGGCTTATTCGCCTGTAGCGGCTCCAAACTTCGAAACACCCTTTCCACATTGACCCCAGTCATTTTAAATGCACCGTAGTACTTATCACCGCCTTGAAATTTAAATTCTTGCGCGCACACGGTTTGAATACTTTGATTAGTTTGCGTCGCCCATGCTGTAACAATATTCCTGATTTTTACTAAAAAAGTATCCGCAGCGCCTACAGCGATACCATCAGTAGCAAGCCGCATCCCCAGCTGATATTCAAATTCCTCTGCTTTATCGGCATACATTTGCTCGGCTCTGGCGTCGATGTTTTCCTGACCCGTAGGGGAAAGACCCGCGTAATTAAGGTGTAAGGTTGGTTGGGCCCTGACATGTACCTTCATCGGTTCCCCTGCCGCAGCAGATCTCGCGGCTTGCTGCGCATCTAACTCAGCGGTGGCATCGGATGCATTGCCACTTTGCCGCTGCTGTAGCACATGGGCAACCTCATGGGCGACTAAAGCCAATGGCGGATTATTGCTAGCAAATGCAATGTCATTTCCCATGGCTGCGCCATTCGCACCAAGGCTTCCTAATGCTGAACTTTGGCCAAGATGCGTGCGTATTCCAGATAAATTCTGCCCTGAGCTTTGCTCTAATTTTTGCTTGAAAGGCACAGATGTCCCTGGGGTTTGAAAGGCGATATGCGTATGGGAAGTTGGCGTTTCTGATGATGTTGATGTTGCTGGTATACGTTGCTTTAGATCTGAACTGTCATTCGCTATCCCTTGCAATTGCCTTTGCGCAATCGCTTCAGGGCGATTATTCACAAACTGCGCACGAGACTTACCACTAAGCTTAGAAGCAGCCGTGTTCGCAAGCGCTTGGCTTTTATGCTCTTGTGTCTTATCTGCGTGAGTACCCATCAATATCCTTCCGTAGGCTTTATCTTAATAGTGCTAATCATTGGTATTGTTAATGGCTTTTTAGATAAATATTGACGGACATATCATCGACAAAACACCTATTTCAATCCCCGTAATATTCACGAAGATGCAGCGTTAGCTCTTTGTATAGTGGTTCCAGGTAACATCGGTAATCGCTTCATTGGCTGCTAAGGTCACAAATCCGGCAGCAATTGCATCGGCATCGGCTTGTGTTTTCTTGGCAGGGCCTGCGCCATGAGTGGGAACTTTGCCCAGATCCTCATCATGATTTGCATTTTCGAACCGAACGGCTTTGGTCACTGAGTTTGTAATAGTGATAGTCGTCACCTTGAAATATAAATGTTTTCCATGGCTTCCCTTTAATTGCACCACCGATTTACCTTGAACTTGCGGCTGAAAAATCGACCCCGCTCGATTATCCACAAAACCAACACTTTGCTTTGTATTCGCTTTTTTTTGAGTCACCGAGTTAGCAGCGGATTTACTATGACTCTTATCTGACTTTTTTTTTTGTGCATACATGATTAAATCCTTTTTAATTTGCCTTTGATGAATTTACCATTCAGAACTGGCTTCCCATTTACTGCATCCTTCAATAAAACCTTTTTCAACATTCCACGCTATTTACGGCAAGCTTCGACGCTTTTTAAGGGATAATTGGCGAAAGAAGTTATAGCCATAAATACCCAGAATAAATATAAACAAAAACAGCTGTTGTTGCTCCTGCCAATAGGGATCACAGCTAAATACCAAAATAATAAAAATAGAACTTAAAAGTAAAAACACCAAGAAATACCAGCGACTAAATAATTCTCTTAATGCGAATATCCAGATAGAGGCAATAACGTAAACTAATACTAGGATGGCAATAATAAAAAATGCCAGCCGCAGCGGCCACCTTAAAGGACAAAGGACATTACAGACTTCATCGGCAAACGCTACGGCAGGTTCAAGTAGCGGATATTCACTCACAGGCGGCGGAAAGTAGCTCTGCTCGATTGTTCCCATGGTTTGTGCTGTCAGCGGAAAAGACCAGAATGCTGCACCGCGATAACTCCATGTGGTGTAATCCAATATTTGCTGTAACTCTTGGGTATTCACATCATTAGTGCGGATCATGGGAAGTGATTTGGCGAAAATTCCCCCCGCGATTTCGGAGTATTGCTGTTCGCCTAGTAAGGTTCTATATCCCTTGAGGGAGGCGATCCGCGCATTAATCGAAGAGGAGTTGAGATCGCTATGACTAGCCTGACTCTCATTACCAAGTGGCTTATAATTGGCACTGTCTATGGTCGATAATGGTGAGAAGTTGACAATAAATAGATTTACATAAGCTTCTATTTTCGCCAAATTATCCACAGTATAAAAGGGCGATCTTATCTGCTTGAGTTCATAGGCTGGCAATACCATATTAAGGTAATACTCATCCTCTGCTTTCGCCGCCGCTGAGGTGGCTTTTTCACCATTTAGCGCAAGTTTGAGCTTTTGAATAAAATAGATAAATTCATCTATTTTAGCTTGGCTATTAATGTCCTTAAGATCCAAATTGAGCGTTACGCCATCTGCCATGGTTCTGCGCTGGCTAGTACCAACACTTATCACTGGCTTGAGCCTATCTATCGCATCCCCTATGATGGGCGTTTTCACCGCGGCTAATATGTTATCGATCAAGGCTTGATTAAATACTGGAGCGATATAGGCAGTATTGCTTGGGTCCTGATGGGATGAAACCACCAAATCCACCTTTACCCTATAGTTATGGGCGTTAATGGCAAATTGTGAAAAAGGTTTTTCACCACGCCAGTTACCGGGCAAACTAATTTGCTGCCCGACAACACTTGCGGAGAAATACCCCATACGAGTCAAATTGTTGTAGTTAATGACTACGTCGGGATCTTGCTGCCAATAGGGATAAAAACCATATTGTGAAGGTGTATTTTTACCTTCAATGGCGCTGTTTTCAGTGCAGCCGCAACCGGGACTTGCCTGCCACAACAAAGGCTTAAGATCTTGCCTGCCTGGTTTACCCATTTTATAGGCGAGTTTGTACACACTGTTAAGTGTGCTGGGCTGCAATAACGTCTCCCCCAAATCCTTAACTGCCACGCCAAATAAGTAACGATCAAAAAATGGCACATCGCTTAACGTCGATAGCGCACTCAGCTGCGGCTTATTTAACGCGATAACGGCTAATTCTGCCAAAAAAGTATCGGCACTGGCTCGGGTAACTGTATAGTTTTGGCTCTGAGTCAGTACCTGAGTCGTTTGCGGCGCTGGAGTTTGTGGCGCACACGCCTCGTGTTCATCTGCGGGATCTCCCGCAGAATTTGCTTTACCAGTCACTGAAGTGCTATCTGCGGCACTGTCTACAGTAACATCCGCAGCACTATCCACAGTAGCATTAGCTGCTGAGGGATTATCCACAGCTGCATCTTTAACACTCGTACTACTCTTTGCGCTAGCATGACTCTCAGCGCTCGCCTCGGTACTCATGGGGGCTGATAATAATTTATACTTGGCGGGCGTCACTGTCACTAATTTGTCTAAAACAGCGGTCAGTTTTTCCCTGTCACTTGTGCCCACGAGTGCTGTGACTACGGGCGTGAGCGCTGTGCCTATTTCAGTATACGTTGCAAAAGGCTTACCTACTAGTTCATTGAATTTAGATAAGTTCTCGCTCCATATAGTTAATTGGCTAATATCGGCAGCACTTAATTGATAATAACTTTGTGGGCGTTTTTCTGGCGTAATAATCGGGTGGTAATAATCAGGCTCATTAAATTGAGGCTCACCCGCCTGAGACGTTTGGGCAAATCTATCAAACAGGCCACGTAATTGCGTCGGCGTACCATAGCAATAGGGAATATCGAGGCAACTTGGTTGGCTCACCAGCCCCAACTTAACCCGCTCTGCAACCCAATGTTGAAATGGTTCACTGATTAAGATTTGCCGCCATGTCGGATAGGTTTGCGCTAACTCTGCCGCAGTCGTCAAGAAACTGAATAATTGAGCCACGAAGCTATTACTGCTCGTGGCAGAGGTAAGCGGATTAAATTCCTGACAAAAATAACTCAGCCATTTATTGGTGACTCGGCCCACTTTACCATCTGACAGCGGATGACTTGGACTAGCAGCATCGGCCAGATAATCTGCATTATCTCCATACACTATGGCCAGATGTTGCTGCGCAATCTCGCCAAAAGAGCGGCTTTGGATCAAAGCGTCTGCACTCATCTTGGCTAACTGTGCATCACAATAAGTCACTCTCACATTTGCGGCAGAGAATGCAGAATAACCCCAGAATAGGCTCGCAAATAAGCCGACGAAAAGGCTTCTCGATAAGATGAATGTCATCCAATGACGTCGCCCTTTCATAGGGTCTTTCCTTCTTTGCGTAGCTCTTTTGCTATACCGCTAATAAGATCTGCAAACGCGATTGTGGTATTGCCTGCTTGCACCGCACAAATCGCTCCATAGCGCACCACGTTGGCAATAGCGCCACCGGATAACTCGTATTTCTCAGCTATGGTTTGCAATTGATTAGGCTTCTCATCTTGATAACGACCATTGAGCATATTGAGCCACAGCTGATGTCGCTGCAGGGGATCTGGCATGGGAAAATAAATCAGCGATTGGAAACGGCGAGAAAAGGCATCGTCGATATTAGCCCTTAAGTTCGTCGCGAGAATCACTATACCGGGGAAATCCTCAATACGTTGTAACAAGTAGGCAATTTCTTGATTTGAATGGCGCTCATTGGCACCACCGCCACCTTGGGAGCGGGTGCCAAATAACGCATCGGCCTCATCGAAAAAGAGGATCCAGCGCTTACTCTGAGCCTGATCGAACAGGTTAGCTAAATTTTTTTCTGTTTCTCCTATGTATTTAGACACCATAGCCGAAAGATCAATACGATAAACATCCAGCCCAAGCTCAGCGCCAATTAAGGTCACCGTCAAGGTCTTGCCAGTTCCTGGTGGACCATAAAACAGACTACGATAACCGGGCTTTAGCGATTTAGCTAAGCCCCAATCCGCTAATAAATGGTCAGCATGTATTATCCATGCTCTGATCTTATCAATCTCATCCATGACCTCGGCAGATAAAACCAGATCTGGCCAAGACAGCGGGCTAGTGATCAATTTGGCGGGGAAATGGCTGCTGTAGTCAGGTTTTTGAGTCACACCTGTAGTGAACATATTCAAGTACTCAGCCTCTAAACAGAAAGTACTGCTAAAGAAGGGTTCATCGACATGAGGCGGTGTCAGCTTAATCACATTCTGCTTAATAAAGGGATGCTGCGCCTCAAAATAGCTTGCTACCCGGAACCTATCCACCAGAGACTCGCTCGCAAGAACGAATGCCACAGTCTCGCCAGTGGGTAAAAAACCCTGATGGGTTGTGCCGTGTTTACCGCCAAATTCGGTATAAGGCCGCTCGAAATGGCTGTTGCGAATAAAGAAGGTATCAAAAACCTGCGGCCGAATATGGGGGATCAGTGCCATCACCAGCAGCAACCTTTCTTCATCCTGATGAAGATACTCCTTGACCCAAAGGGCATAGGCAGACTTATCATCTTCCAAATCTGGCGCGGGGATCTGGGTGATAGACTCAAGCTCAGCGCCTTGTTTAAAATAGAGTTTAATACGTAAATCCAATACCTTAGTAAACCATGCAATTTCTAGTTCTAAGCTTACGGCATTGGCTTTACTGAGCTTCATCAATGCCGTAGTTGGGGCTAAATGAGCCCATTCATCCAGTTCCCTTATTTTGCTTTGAGCCACGAAAGTATCTTCTGCACCTGCGAATATACCGTCCTCATTCAATAGAGGGCTTGTTGGCATGTCATGACTTACCACTTGTAATTTACTCATCCTTGGCGACCTTATATCAAAAAGTAAATTCTTCTCTTCCGCTCGCGTGCCGTAATGAGCGCCGTTCGACATATCAATTAGTGCCACTCAACATACAATACGCGCTCCATCCAAGGCAGTTTAATCACGCCAAAACTCCACGGCAGACTGGAGAGCAAAACATCAAATGCCTTAGGCTGAATACGCAATTTCCATGCTTCTTTTTCTAAGGTGATTATGCCATCTCTTTGCAAGAACGTTTGCCTTAAGCCATCGGCACTGGTATTGCCTAAAGCACGCCAATGCTGAATAACACCAGCCAATAACCCTTCTGCCATGTCTTTGTCCTCCTGTGTGAGAGTAAACTGGTAATTCAGGTGCTTACTGGTGTTCATGCCACAGAGGATCTTATTTAAACTTAATTGGAATTCCGGCGTGTCCTGCTGGCCATTCACAAGATATTGCAACACATGCAACGCCTTCTCTTGGGCATCATCATGGATAAACGCCCCTTGCTGTGTCAGTGACAACATAGTAAATAACCGCGCAATATAAGGGGTTAGTAACACTAGCCCAGCATTGGCAACGTAGATTTTATCTATCACCTCCGCGACTTGATCAATGCTAGGTTGGCTGATTTCACGCCTGCTTATTTCATAGTGCAATGGCTCATTATCAGCGCGGCCGTTATGAGCGCTTTTTGCTGTAGCAGACGGATGATTTATGCCATTGAGCATGGACGCTGTGGTTAACTTTTGCAGCGATCGATTGAGTAATTTAAGCTGCGAGGTGGCAAGCTCCGCCTGAATGCCGCCAAGGCTAATATTGCCTTTCATCTCCACACTGAGTTGAGTTAAAAAATGCTGCCAAGAGGAAAATACGCGCTTAAAATGCCTTTGGTTGAGGTATATGTCCTGTAAAAAATCCATGACTGCCTGCTCTGGCTTCTTACCCTGCACTAATGTCTTAGCGATAAATAACCAAACACGGTTATTCACATCACTCAATAAATGGCTCAGTGTTGGGCAAGATTGCAATAAGCTTCTCAGCCAAGTGTGCTGCTGAATAAAAACTTGGCCATAGAGAAACGTCATAAGCTTAGTAAGCTCATTGTTACTCCTTATCGAAATAAGGCTCTGCATCACCTGCCCCTGCCCTATGTGCTCCAATAGACAAGCTTTTAGCCCAGCGGCATCATGCTTGAACAAATAGGTTAAATAAAAATTGAGCTTATGGTTTTGCTTAACTTTATCCGACGTAACATCCCGCATATCAGCAAGATAAGGCTCGGCCCCTAAATCAGCTTTAACTAAGCCTGTAAATACCGCTTGCAACGCTGCTAACATCTCAGCACTACTGCCCTTATCTTCCTGCGCTAGCCTGTCCCATTGCTCTATTTTCCCAGTTGTTTGGGCATTTATCTCTTTTGCTATTCCCGCTAACTTGGCGTGCTCCCGCGCTTTCTCGGCCATGTTACCCAAATGAGCTTTATTAGCGTGAGCCGAGCCAGTTAAAGCGGGTTTATCGGCAGGGCTTAAATCCCATGTTTTAAGCATGCGTTGCCACTGAGGCACAAGATAAAATAACCTGCGATTAAGTGTTAAATTGAACCCGCTGCTTGCGTCAAACAGCCAAGGGATTAACGCCGTGCTGTTCGAAGATACTAAGGTTAACGAACTAAGCGCAGCAGTTTGATGACGGGAGAAGGTGAGCATAGGTGACAGATCTATCACAGCGACAATGAGCGGCTTCAAAGCTTGGCGCTGTTGCCATGAGCTATTCGCATAAATAAACCGCCAATCAAGGGACTGCATCAAAGCTTGCTGCATTAAAGCTAAGCAACGCACAACATCTTTTTTAGATAACCCAATCAGCACATTCACAAAATCAGTAAGTTGTTTTTGTGGGTAGCCAAACTGAAATGTTCTCCCTAAGTGCGCGGCCATCTGCAACAATCTTTCGGCAACTTTTTGCAACAGCATTAAGTGACCCAAATCAAACATATCCATAGTTTGTGATGCTGCCAATAGCACGGTTGGGTTTTGGTTTGAGCTTTGGTTTTGGCTTGGATTTGGGCTTTGGCTGGCAGAACGCGCGTCCAATAAAGAGGCAGAAACTGTGCCAGAGAGATCCGCCAAGCATTGCCTGAGTATATCCACCAGCCAAGTAGGTGCACTCTTATGCCCTTTCACGTTGCTTGCAGCAGACGTGTGATTGCTACACTGTAACGCCTCCTTAAACATAGCTTGCAGCAAGGTTTCGTAGGATAGGTGTCGATAAGCCGCCATTTGCGCTATCAAATATTGGGTAAGTGCGGTAATCGAGATCCCAGCCTTACCCAGTGCCCCCTCTTGGGATTGAGGCGCCTCGCGGCAGAGAAAACGCCATAGCCACAAGCTGAGCTGTTTTTCTAACAAAGCATTAGCTACCAGCGCCTTGGACAATGTATAGCCTGATATTTTGTGAGCAACAGCAGCCAGCCAGACCTCGTCTGCTTGTCCCAGCTCCTGCCCTAAAAACTGTGCTACAAATGACCTATGTTCATTTGATGTCGCGCCTACAAACAACAAAGATGTTTGAGCCATCAACACTGGCCAAGCCACGAGTAAGCGAGGCGCAAATAACACCATTAATCTCTGTTGAGTCGACTTAGGCAATGCTAATAAATAGCGCCTAATGTGTGTATCACTACGGCCATAGTGCAACACCACCAGCGCAAACTTAGCTAACACAGCCCTATTGGCTGTAGCTATTAACGTATCGAGATTGGCTCCATCACTCAGCTCAAGCGCCAACACTAAGCTGCGCAATAATTGGAACTCATTCTGCTCTAGCTCATATTGAGCAAGCCCATGTTGTTCATGCTCATGCAGCTCAGGGTCATATTGTTTCGGTAAAATCTTCGCGGTATGCTCGGGAGCGATAACGTTATCGCTCACTTGTGCGGCTAAATTAGCGTGTTCTAAAGGCAAAAAGCGCTGCTCTAAATCTATGGGGGTTAGCAGTAATGAAACCAGCAATTCCATCAATTCGCCCTGCATGATGGATGATGTTCCGGCTTGCTGCCCGAGCGAGCTAAACCCTGAAATAAGCCCATGAATAAGTTGCTGATGGTCGACATTATGGTGGGCGGCCATCTGCTCGACCACTGAGCCAAGGTAACTTAATTTATTGAATACTGAGCCACGTTCAGTCACCAGATAACATAAGCTAAATTGCCACAAATACTGCTGTACCTTTGTGGCTTCAAGTGTCGAGTCAATTTCTGCCGTTACGATTCGCGTCGCCAACTGAGCCATCATTGCCACAATAAAACGCTTCTCCGCAGGGGCGAGCACGAGCAACAACGCCTGTAATCTTGATTCACTAAGGCGGGTGACTAACATCTCGATGACAGACTGGCGCCCAAAGAGATACAGCGCTTGGCGTAGTAACTGTTTATGTTCGCCGATATAGCCAGACCAGTGCTGAGTAAGAAGTTCGATACGTCCCTGCTGTAATGCTATGGCAAGATTGACCATCAAGATTTCGGTCTCAGTCAATCCCTTTGTCTTGGCCATTGCGGGCGCAGTATTAGCCTTACTTATGGCAGGCACAGGTTTCACATCAAAGGGAAGTTCACCGAGGACTTGGAGCATATTTCTCGCAAGAAGAGAATCAGCCTGCAAGCTAGATAGTGACAGGCACAGGAATTGGTGCAGCTGTATTTGACTCACATTTTGATGGCTAGCAGCCTGTTTTAGCATGCTGTGTAGATAAGTCTTACGGTTAAACGCACCGCCCCTGTCCACCAAAAGATAACTTAGGGTGAACTCCCAAAATAATCTGTGGCTATTGGCTATCGGAGGCAGAATACTCGTTGGTACGGCTACAGCCGCGGGAGCACGCTTTTGTGCTGCTATCTCTTGTAAGTCAGATGTTGAGGCAACAAATAGTGAAGGAAGCGCTAAGCTTTTAAAACTTAACATAAAAGCATGCTCATTTGGCTCGAGCAATATCAGTAAGTCGATAAGCATAGGTTCTGATAATTCTGTGGCTAAAATATGCCTAACCCCGTATTGCCGACCAAGCAAACGCAGCAAGAGTACAAACTCCTTAGCATACTTATGAATCGCTAAAGGCCAGATAGACAAGAGTCCCGAGCGCTGTCCTTGCAGCAACGTCCAAGTCAATAACGCCATAATGCTTTGACGCGCATATTTATTGCTAGGCATCTGGCGCCACTGCGCTGACGTTATTGCAATCATGTCTGCATGGGATCCGACCATCCCATGGGAAGAGAACATAGCGCTAAATTCAGCCTTCATTCTTTGGGGGGCATGTGGCTGACACAGACTAAACCATTGCGCCAAACCCCCTAAGCCAAATTCAAGCAAAGCGCCAGCCGGCTGCTTGAGTACAAACAAAAACAACACGCGTAAAAAATTCTGTTTCTCAGTTCTGCTGCGGCCACTGAGCCAACCGCCCTCAGTAAAAAACTGTGTCTCGGTCTGGCTAAAACCTTGGCCATCACGGTGGTCGAACATGATCTTAAGCAATAACGCCACTGGCAGTGACTCGCCAGTCAGCGCAAGCAGGCAAATTATCGCCTTGTCTGTGCTGAGATTTTGCAGCAGACGACTAATGAGCGCATCTTTTCTCCCTGTCGTCTTCAGCAAATCCGCCAGTGATGTTAGGTGAGCCAATATTGTGCTTTCAAACCAAACCGCCCAATTTTCAGCCTTGGTATAAAAGCCATTGGCATCAGCATTCCAAGACAAAACACCGTACTCAAGAAAATACTTAAGCTGTAACCAATTGGCCTGCGTCTTAGGCAGTTTATGGTAATCACACTGGCGAATATCTTGGTGAGCTTTAATGGTTTGAAATGCTTCACTGTCAAGCGGCTGACTGATGCTCAAATTCAGCTGAGAGGAAGCTGGACTGGATGGGTTCGACAGCAGTTTAAGTTGCTCAGACAATGCATCTTTAACTTTAACTATCAACTGACTATGATAATCACGGGCAGATATGTTACCTATGTCTATGATCAGTGTATCGATACTCAGCACACAGTCTTTTTTATTGAACTCCTCAAAGACATCTTCTAAGACGGGCAGTAAATCATGCAACATAAAAGCCTGCGCCCGTGATTGAAACTCATCGGCTAAGCTTTGATTTGAAAAGGTAATATCGAACTCAGCAAGATCGATTAAATGTTTATCCTTGTTCAAATCTTGTTGCACGCTAGCCCTTATCATACCGCCCCCACTAGGCTTGCTGGCTGTGCTTGAGCTTGAATTTGCTGAGTTTGTTGATAGCCCTTAAGCAAGTTCACTAGCTGCGAGGCGCTTTGCTGGCATTCATCACTGGGAGTAAAGCCGCTGCGCCTTAATTCCAGCCATTGCATGTAGGACTGTTCAAACTCACACAACTGGGCAAAACCCAACCAATAACACTGAGGATAAATATGCGCTGGACATTGCTCCCTGACAATTTCCTCCGCTCTTTTTCGATAACCCATATCAGCGCATCTGGCAGTAAAACCGGGGAAAATGATCGACACTCTGAAAGAATAAAAATCGTCTGCCAAGGTTTGAGCTTGTGGCGCGGCCAAGCCATTGTTTAATTTATCGTTTGGCCTTAATAACCCATGTTCGACCACGTATATGCCTTCACAACTGCGATTCAGCAACACTAAGTGCTCGCGGATAATATTGGCCAAACGGCTCGCTTTTTGTGTATCGACACTCGAGCCGAGGTAATAACTCGTGCTCTGCGTCAATTTAGCTTCTTTGGCGCTAAGATCTCGCCCTTGTTGCAAAGTAAAGAAGAGATCGTATTGAGAGGCTCTGTCGCGCTTCACCAATTTAAAATGATTAATATCAACGCCTTTTCGGAAAAATGTCTCCCCGATGACATGGTTTTTGAGGGGCTGCAAAGATAAAAGCATTTTTGCGACATCTTTATCGTCTTGCTTAAGCTTGGAGTCAATTAAGGGAATGGGGATGAACTCTTTGGCCATAGCATCATTTAAGATCACTTGGTTATGGTGGCTCGTATTCATCTGCTCGAATTCAGCGTCTGTCACTATATCTAGTGGTTGGCGTTTAATCAGCGTCATATAAGGCCATAGCTTAACTTGTAGGCCGAGTTGACTACTCAGCCTATGCTGGAAACCGCCAATATTGTGGATAAATTCACGGTAACTACGATAGTCAAAACCACCCCCCCGATCGCGCCCTAAACTCACCACTGAGGTTAAATACTGATACTTATTATCCAGTAAGTGCGCCTCGAGGGCGCGCTGACCATAGTAGACATTAAACTGCCTTAAGATTTTTTGATCTAAGGTTTCGCCATACAGGGCGAGTAAATAATCCAGCACTCTGTCTTTTCTGTCGTAGAAATGATCAAAGCTCGCCAAGATTTCATCAAAGGTTTTTTGCGGCGATTTAGGGTAAATCGCCTCCACACCCGGCAGGCTCTTGGAGTCAAAAGTGTAAAATTGGTAGGTTTGAGTATTGTGTTTATCTATTGAAAAGAGATTTTTTAATGTATTGATATTAGATGAAAAATTCGCCATCAACTGGTCAAATATCAGCATATAACCTTTAAGTTGATTGGCTCTGGCCTTATCGGCAGGATCGATTGATGCCTGTATGCCCATCAAGCTCAAGTTATAGTGCACGGGGAAATGTTGCTGCACCGAATGATAATGCTTTATCTGCCGATAATTGCCCTCAACCACTTGATACAAAGTACTTAATTCTTGGCGGGTATGGCGCATAGAATATTGCTTGAACTGCCTGTGTTCTACATGGGATTTAAAGGTTTCAAAATCCACGACCAATGTCTGCCTATGGCGTTGTAGGCTGATCTTGATGTCCTCCGCGAAGGTAGGAATGAGTAGCCAAGCTTTATCTCTGATGGCTTGTGTCTGCTGATTTTTTTGTTCTATGGCATTCAAACCGCTAGTGCTCAAAGCGCTGGGCGACTCATTGCCATCAATCACGGCATAAGCATCAATCAAAGCCAGATGATTGATGTCCTCAACGCCTTCGATGGTGCACAGTGTTGAATACAAGGAAGAAAGCGTACGCCCCGTTTGGTTCGCCTTAATTTGATAACAACCGTGCAGGGTTTTAGGGCCGGTGAGGATCTTGTCTAAGCTCTTGCCCTGCTTTATTTGATCTTCATAGCTTTCAATGACTAACTCACCAATCAGCCATTGCTGACACAGATGATAAAGGTTTGCCAGCACGGCCTCGGCACTGACATTGTCACTAAGCTCAATATCAGCAACCAATTGATAGCCTTTATCTGTGACTATGGTAATTTCGCCAATATCTTCCCCAAGGTTGCGGTGCTTGCCATACACGAGGGAAACTTTATCGATGATTTTATCTTTTCGCGACGGCTGAGTTTGGCAGCGTGAACGCTCGGCTGGCGTAAGCTGTAGCTCGATTTTATACAATCCGCGCTGCGCCGAAGCCAAAACCGATATCCATATTCTGTCGATTTCCTCGACGCCATCGAGTAGCAAATTGCAGTAATCGGCAACAGTGCTCGCGCGGCAAGGCAACACCTCTTCAGGAGGTGCTAACGCCAAAGTGGCAAGATTTAAATAGCCATCAGGTTCTGCAAGGTAATCCTCTACATTAAACTCAGTGCGATAATTTAACTCCGTCAGGCCATAACACAGCTGCTCTAATATAGTCACACCGGGATCGTGGGTATTAAAATCTGTCCAGATCTCGCCAGAGAATGCTTGCGCATAGCCGATAGCTGCTTTTCTGAGGCTATAAAAACTTAAGGGATCGCTTTTAATATCATGCCGAGCTAAGGTGGCGCTAGTTTTCATCTTTGGCCTCCTCTTCAGTCATAATACAATCTTGCATATAATCATCGAACCAGAGCTGAGTAATGTGATAGCGAATATAAATGCCTTCGCCATAATCTGTGTTGCTGCGGATCTGTAAATAATAGGGACGATAGGCTTCGTTGGTTTTGCCTTTTATCCAGCGCAGGCACAGCTTGTCGGCGGCAGAAGTGTAATAAGCATGCTGGCTCTTAATGCTGGTTTTGATATTGAACCAATTAAACACATCGAACCACCAAGAGTCGGGGGCGCAGGTATTCATCGCCACCGCGCGCAATAATCCATAACGCCCCATACGCTTGATCCCAACGCCTGCGACGATTTCTAATGCTTGGCAGCCTTCTAACGTCGGCGAGATGGTATGCCAATTACCATCGGCTTTGATGGGTTTTATCGCGGGATTCAACTGCTCAAAAGCACCGCCTTTCCTGCCATTACTCTTAAGTGTGCCATTCACTTCGAGCGTATGGCTGGGGCGATCGCAATTAATCCCGACGCAGGCATTGGGCGACAACGCCAGTAGGCTCTGAGCGGCCAATGGCTCAGTGTTTTTTTTAGGCTCTCCCACATCATTAGTACTGCTTTGTCTACTCGCGGCTTCTTTGCTGACAGACTGAGCATTGGGAGAATTAAACAGTAATGCATCGATTTCTTTATCAAACTGAATCGACCAGAGTTGCTGTTCAGGGGCATTTTTACGGTAAAAACTCATTAAATTGGCATTGTCTTCCAAAGAAGAAACCTTAAAGCCCTCATTAACCGATTTATCAAATCCTTCTTCCAAGGTATTTAGGCAAGAGTCGATAAGATCTGAGAAATGCTCAGCAGAAGGCAGCGCCCCCTTCCTAAAATAATTTTTCAGTGTGCTCCTGTTACGTTTAGGCATTTTGCTGACTTCCCTTGCTTTTTATTCGCTCGTCACTTTCAGGACTGATATCGCCTTCAGGGGTTATATCGCCGACAATAAAATTACCACCCACTTCCAATTCATCCACCCCAGTCACCTTAGCGCTGCGGTCATATTCATCCTCAACCAACTCGATAACGTGGTGACTAAATGGCATCAACAGACACCAAGGACTGCTCGCCTGGATCACAACCTCGGGATCAACACCACTCGCCTGCGCATTGACACTATCGAGCAGTTGATAATTCGGTAATCCCGTTTGAGTATCGGCGACGATATGCAAGGCTGACACCTCAGTGACAAACTTGACATAGGCGCGATGGCGGATAAATGACTCGATATCTTTCACCTTCAAGCACCAACCAAAACCGACATTTCCCCGCCCTGACCAAGAACACAAAAAATCACAAATATCCTGATTAAGCAGGCTAATGGCTGAGCCAGCATGCACGCCAAAATTGAACTTCACCGCACAACGCACCTGCAAACTCTCATAAACGGGATTACGCACATCGACACTGACAAATGCGCTACACAAACTGGCGATATAGTGCTTAATGTTATTTAACACCTTACTGCTAGCATGCAAGTTATCGCAGGGAGCATGGGTACAGGCCCGTGCCCTCAGCCTGATAATGACTAAAATATGCCCAGGAAATATCCCCGGCACTTGATAGATAAGATTGGCGAAACATTTCACCCTATCGACCTCAGGAAATGCCTCTAAAATCAACCTTTCATAATCCCAAGCTGACACAGCTCGTCCTTTGTGGCGTAAACGCTCACTGACTCGTTGCTTAAATCCCCGCTGATTTTCTGCGGGCTTACCTGCAAAACTGGGCGTCAATTGAGTTATTTTCGCCAGCCCCACTTGAGGCTGCATCGCTTTCCACTGCGCAAGTCCTGTCAAACAGGCACTATTTTCATCGCCGTCAAGTCGCCGAGTCGCCTTAGCACCATGGGCAGAAATAGACAGGCAGCGGCCATAGCTCTGCAAATCTCTATCTGAGGATGCGCGCAGCCAAAACAAACCCGCGGGCATAGCACTGTTATTGGCGATCATATTCGCTGTGATAGTGGCAGGAATGTTAAACGTCACTATGCCAGACGTGATAAAACCCGCAGTGGAATCAGCCAAAATTTGCCTATCACTGAACGCCTGCCAATGGTTATCCACCAAATAAAACCAATGAATATCACTGGCAGCGTCACTCCGATTGATAGAGGCTCTCTCATCCAACTCAAAAAACAGACTGATTTCATCGGCCACACCGTGCGTCTCAATACCGATAAAAAGATTGCCATCATAGGAATAGCGAGGAAATAGCGATTTTAATTCAGGCTGTAATCGCGCAGGATTAGCAGGATAAATCTGTTCAAAACCAAAGGGATGAATATGCGTCACGCTATGGTATGGCAATACAGCCTTCTGATTTTGAGGGTGAAGATAGATCACGCTATGGGCATGGTAATTTAAAGACAACTTGTTGATTTTTGGCGTATAAGGGGCATTAGGTAAAGGTTTGGGTCGTTTTGATTTGGCATTTTCAACTAAGGTTTTGGTCAGCAGACTCGGGTAATCATAATGGCCAAAAGCTTTATCGGGCGCGACTAAGGTGAGCTTAATAAACCCATTACGGCTCTTAAGGTTATAGTTAAATTCTTGCCCGCTTTGCGCACTACCTTGTGCTGTACTTTGCACAGTGATGACAGGTTTAAATTCATTGGCCATGGCACAAGAAAGGCGCTTATGCCTCAAAATCTGTTGCCTGCCGCCCTGAGTATCAAACAGAGTAAATGCCCGCCCTTGTGCTGCAGGAACCCAATTGCCATCCCTCAATACCTGAATATTGACCTTGAAACTTTGATTATCATAATCATGGGGATAGCCGGCATAGTGCGCCTTAAATCCATCGGAATCCATCGGCAACTCGGCCCAGTCAATATTGATATCTATCGCCTGAATATATTTTTTCGACATCTCCTCACTGCCCAAAATAAAATCACTCTGCAGGCTCGGCAAGGCACCGAACGACACAAAGGTTTTAGAAGGGTCTAAACGCCCATAGCTGTTATAGGCCACCAATTCGGTGAGCCCTTCCACTGTGACATCTATCTCCACCGCACTTAAGATAAGGCTTCTAAATATCGAATAAGGGAAGAAAGTAGCCAACGCTTTAATGGCAAACTGGATACTGGGTTCACCATTGACCCACATTGCGCCGTGGATCTTAGGATCGCAGGGGACTATTGGCGGGAGATCTGCTGTGAGGCTAATGTCGAATTGAAAACCATATATACCAAAATCATCACCTTGGACTTTTGCCTTCAGTGGATTGATTTGGTAATTAGCAATTTCCAGCCAACCATCTGCCGTAGAAATACGAATATCAAACATGCCAGCATACAATTCGTAGAAAGTACGCCGCTGATCTTGCCGTAACAAACCGAGTAGTCGCGTCACGCCAGAGCTTGCACTAAATTGCTGGGCTTTTTGTTCAATAAGCGCAATATCACGTTGGCTCAAAATAGCGCTGTGTCCATTTTCAGCCGTAATCTGCTCATCCTGCGCTACATAACTCAAAGTATGACTACTAAAAACACGGCCTAAAGTGCGGTAAAAATACACGTCTTGATCCGCCGACGTTAATAGCGCCAACAGATAATGTTTATAGATAAAGGGTCTTATCTTACTGACTGAACTGGTAAATATTTCCTCCAATTGCCAAGGCAATAGTTGGCTTAACATCTCCTGCGTCAGTGGGTGCAATGTCTCTGTGGCTGTGGCTGGCTCTCGGGACGTTTCCTGTGGCCGCGCCTGAGAAAACCGTGATTCAAATTCTGAACTGAGTAATCCACTGATAATCGAAGCTAAATACTGCTGCTTTTGGCTAGCATCGGCGCTTGTAGTCAACAGATAAAGCAAATGTGTATTTATCTGTTGATATTCGCTTAACGCAATAGTCAGGGAGATATTTCGATGGCCTTCTTTGAGGTTCAGTATTGGCGCCGAAATCCCAAAGCCTAACTGAGCCTGTGTTTGATGTTTCCCCGCCAAGAGCGAGTTAGCCCCAAATGTAGGAAAAACATTATCAGCAGCAGTCTTATCCGTGCTGTCTAATATATTGGCCACCACCTGAGTCACATAGTGCAATTCGCTCTCAGGTGAAATCAGCGGATCTCGGTGCAGAAATAAACTGACCACTGAGCTGACTTTGGCATTGAATAAATAAAAATCATCATCGAGTGTAAAAATAATGTCTTTTAATTGTTCATCTTTACCGCATGTGAACTCACTTCCCTTTAGCAATATGCTGGGCTGACTGAGTCCTTTAACAGGCGTAAACACTAAATAAACCGATTCTGGGGCTGAAGCCTGAGGCTGAAACTTAAGCAGCGTTTGATAATAAAAATCCAAGTGTTTCATGGTGAAGCGATTTAACTGTGATTGACTCAGGCGATAAATATTTAAAAATGCCATCAGCAAACCCATAGCCGGATCGTGATTAGCCTGCCCTTTAAGTTCATCAAGATAAAGGTGTAAATCTGTTTGCAGAAAACGAATCGCATTCATTAAGGTGGTAAAACAATGCTGCAATAGCGTAATACGCTGCTGCTCACTCACAGCTTGCACTTGCGCTGTATTTGCATCTTCCTCAAATGCTGGCGTCAGCTCAGATGCTTGACCAGACGTTTGATCGAATGTTAGCTTTGACGCTGCGTCTATGTCCCACAACTCATCTAAGCTGAGCATAAATTGCCGCATCTGCTGCTGGCTTTGCGCATCGGCGCCATCGACTAGTGACTTAAATGCGTGTAATTGATTGAGGAGCTTTTTATCTACCGCAGCAGAAATCCTCAAACACAACTCAAGAGATGCCTTGCTGTTAGAAGCTTTTAGCTTACTGTAGGCCAGATTAATATCGCTAAAAAGCTGGATGATGATGGGAATAGTCTGCGAGGGTTCACCCTTAAGTCGCTCTTCAAACTCCATAGTGATCCTGCGACTATTTATTGTTTGCAGCATAGCGATAACCACAAGATCATTACCTAAAAACAACGGCTCCCAATTTCCCTCCCTATTATTGTCCAAATTATAAAAATGCAGCTGCCCAGCGATATCCTTGGCGAGCACCAACAAGGTTTCAAAGGACATCTCATCCACATCAAAATGGCCAGGAAGCAGGGCAGCCGCCAAGCGTTCTGACTGTGCTGTCCCCAAGGTGATTAAGCGGGCATCATGGCTTGTCATAGCGGCACTGCTAAGCGAGAAAAATTAACTATGGATATCACAGCATTAGAGTTCAACCAGAGTACCCTCCATAATATAGAAGGGGTAAACCATATTGCGCCGAGCATTCGTCGTGATCACTCGATAATCTAAGCTGATATCCAACCGGCCCTCCATCGCATAATCGGTCACAATTTCAATCAATTCTAAGTCGATACGCGGCTCAAAAAATAGAATCGCTCGCTCGATAACATGGGTGAGCTTAGTAATAGTCGCGAGGTTAATTTCTTCAAATACCATAGCTTTAATACCGCAGCCATAATCTGGCTCCATCACTCTCTCACCTGGATTGGTCGACAGTAAAATAGCGATACTCTCTGTGATATCAGTCTCTTCGCTAACCATAGCGGCTTGCCTTCCAGATCCTGCGAATTCGGGTGGAAAACGCCAACCTGTGCCTAAAAACGACTTATTCACGCCCATGACTCCCTCCATGAAATCTAAGTTCTTCTCTTATACCCTTCTCGCTTGAAGCGGCGGCTTTAAATGGCCATCTTGCTGCAACTTCAATGACTTGGGGTATGTATTTATTAATTCATTAACGCCAATAACACTTCACATCAACTAGCCAGCAATTACTTTACCTAGCCACCTATGATGACGGCCAATGCGCCTAAAACTATGTTGCCGCCATGAACTGTTGTGTCACCTAATCTTGCTGCGGGTTTGCCACCAATCATCACGCTAGACGAGCCTTTAGCGATAGTGTCTGGTGGCCCAACACAAACACAGCTATCACCAATCACACTCGCGGGCAGTTTTTCAATTAATACCGTCGGCACGCCTGGACCAACCACGGGTCCACCGACATGGGGAATGGGCGGCAAACCCGGTGTTACCATAGGACATACATGCATGTCAGTGATCCTTGCTGCGGGTGGCATAAGTCAATCCTTAGTTAATCATCACCATGGCGCCTTTGACTGTGGTCTGCCCCGATGCCGACAGTTCAGCGGTTGCACTGCCCTTGGCGGTAAACCCTATCTGAGCCGTTTGCTCAATATTCATGCCTGCGGCTTTAAAATCGGCTTTAGAACTGATACTGACTTCACCGACAGCATCTAGCGTGAGACTTCCCTTAGCACTGATCGTAATATCTTTAGGGCTATCTAAACTGATGCCACTACTGCTGAGTTCCACCTTATTATTATTTTGATCCTGCAAAATGATGGACTTGTCTTTATCACTAATCACTATCTGATTGTTTTCTGGTGTAATAATCGTAATCACTTTGTCTTGTTCATTAAACTCAATCTTCAACTTGCTCTTAGTCACAATCGCCTTAGTGTCGTTATCCGCGGTGAGCGTATAAGGCGGCGGATTTTGACTGCTATAGAGACTGCCTAAAATCACTGGCTCACTGGGATTGTTATTGAAATAACCCAACACCACCTCATCACCCACCTCAGGAATAAAGAAACTGCCGATGCCCTTAGAAGCATAAAAGTTGGCGAGTCTAGCCCATATACCTGGCGTTGAAGCTTGCATCACAGGAACTTGAACTTGGATTCTGTTCTGCCCGATAGGATCGCCATCGAGCTGCATCACTATGCCAATTTGCAATCCTTCCACCGCAGGCAAAACGCCACTGGCAGGCGGTGCTGTGATGTCCCTGTGCTCGCTCGACCACTGGGACGACATACCAAATTCAATCTCCGTCATCCATTGACCATCGGCGATTTCATGGCGTACCCGACTCACGAATACCGCGCCATTAAAACGACTTCCGACCCCTAGCACTTCTATTTGAGTATTGATTTTAGCCGCCGCACTGCCTTGAAAACTCATTCTGCCCCGTATGCGG
This sequence comes from Shewanella sp. NKUCC06_TVS, assembly GCF_019345515.1. Classification (NCBI taxonomy): domain Bacteria; kingdom Pseudomonadati; phylum Pseudomonadota; class Gammaproteobacteria; order Alteromonadales; family Shewanellaceae; genus Shewanella; species Shewanella sp. NKUCC06_TVS. Next base: position 75,515 of record NZ_JAHKQX010000005.1, read on the forward strand.
GCTAAAGCAGATTTTATCTGCTGGCCTTTAGCCCACGCCTTAAGCGATGCGCTGTCCATGGTATTAGTACTTTGCAGCCGAAACTCACAAAGGGATAAGGTACTGGCAAGATCGGTCGCAGATAGATCGCCTTGTTTATTCAGTGTTTGAGCCATCACCTCTTGCTCTAGGCTATTTTGCCCACTGACATCCCAACCGACACTTTTTACCGAAGACAACTGATATCGCGCGTCGATGTCAGCCTGAAAGTCGATAAGATCTTCCCCGTAGGTGACAGTTAATACGCATTCACCGCTCACATTCGGCTCACCCACAGTCACTTTAGCAGCGTCAACACAGACCAAATAACCATTTACCTCCGCCCTCGCCAGCATAAAATCCCAGTCGGTACAGTTAAATTGCACTAACTCAGCGTATTCAGAATCTGTGGCCGTCACTTGATTACTCAGCCCTGAATACTGGCCTATGATGGTTGCTAAAATCTGACTGTCTTTCTGCTTGATGTAGTTAGCACTCTTTCTGGCTATCGTCATCGCCACACAGATATCTTTGCATTCAATCACTAAACTCGAGTGGTTATTACCTCCTATGGTGATCCCAAGGCCAATAATGATGCCACTGAAAATGGAGCTGACATCGCTACCGTAACCCGCTTTAATCTCAATCTTGGTGCCTGGTTTAAAGCAAGACTCAGCGCTTAAAGGAAAATCCTTATCTGGCATATCGCCATCGCTGACCACAAAGCTGGCTCTGGGGACTTGGTTCACCCCAAAGCTAATATCAATCATGAGTACGTTGATATTCTCGTTCAACGCGTTACCATCTGCGGTAATGTTGTAATTGACCACACCATCGCTATTGGCTAATGGGGATGCCGCCATATCAATTTCAGCCCTATAAAGTGCGCAATATTCCCTAAATGAGGGGAGGAAAAATTAACTGAGTACCAGGTTTAATGTCCCTGAAACTGGCAAGATGATTAGCCTTCGCTACTTGCATATAGTAAGACCCATCTTGGTACACCTTTTGGCACAGCAGCGGTAACGTATCGCCAGCTTTAAATTCAATAACATGGGTTAAGTCAGGCGATGAACGTTTCGACGCCAGCGCTTCTTCTTTATTGGTCATATAGCCTGAAAAAGCGAGGCTCAACTTCGCCCGTAGGGGCGTGCCATCGGGCTTAAAGAGAACATATTCGGCCTTAAAACTGGTTAAACGACAGATAAAATAGAGCGTCCCCCAGATAATGTGCACGATATTGGGCTCATGCTTATTACCCACATAGCTATAAATCACTTTTTTAAAATCACTAATTTGCTTATTTACATCGATTGGTTTGGTGGTTTTCACCACGCCAGTGCCATCCAATATGGTCGTAAAATCAATTGTTTCGGATTCATAACCGGCGAATTTAAGCTCGGCAGAAGCCCTGCCCAATGGTTTTTTTCTCTTATCATCATAATTGATGTTGTAGCCATGATTAAAACTGCTCGGGTTTAGCATCAGCTCAAATGTGCTCGAGCCATCTGCCGCCTCTATGCTCATTTTTTTCGCCATTCCCCCCCCCTTAACGCTCGCGTGTTTCAGTCCGTTTTTGCTGAATAAGCTGCAGGCAAGATTTTAATAATTGTTCCTTCTGCTCAGCCAATTCAGTTTCTGTCACTAAGGATAAATTAGCACTATCCGTGCCTTCGACAACATTCGACTTAATGACTAATTGCTTAATCTCTATAGACATTGATTAAATCACCCTATTTGAATATTGGTAACTCAATTCCACCTCTTCAATTGCCACTTCATTCTTGGTTGAGTTAAAACTATCGACCTTCCAATTAACGGGATAAGCTTGAAAAAAATTCCAACTGCGAATTACAGTGCCTTTCTCCCCGAGTAAGTGCACCGATAAATCTTTAGGTTCGAGGGCAACATTAAAATCGCCGTCGAAAAAACTTTTACACCACTGTACTAGGAATGAATCAAGCTTAGTGATGCCGCGCTTTAGGGTTAAATTGCTGTGACTTATTGACTTAGGCAATTGATAAACAAAACGATTTTCCCCACCTTCTACATAATCTTCAGTCTCTATTTTAGACCCTATACCAGAAATATCTTGAAATGAAGTGTCGGATTTATTCTTAGCGCCATGAAAAGCGACTTTGAAGTAAAACGCAGGAACCGGCCAGATCCCTGCATCTTGGGTTGAACCATCGGGCATAAACGTTATCCTTAATTAACCAAAGGATGGGCCTGCTACCTTAACCAGTATTCAAGCGCTAAATGCTGAACAGATGAAAACCAGGCACACGATTGAAATTACTTATTGACTATAGCTAAACCTTCATGGGCTAACTCTATCGTTTCTACTGCGACTTCATTGCCATCAGACTTTAAATCTGTTCCCGTCACTTTTGTTGGCCAAGCATTGGCTAACGTCCACACCATAGTAGGAGAGCCAGTCTCATCAAGAAGACTAATAGTCACAGCTGTACGGGCAACAGTGTTCAACTTAATTTTGCTGTACCAGTCGAAAAACTTATTATCCTTAGCAAAAATCCCTTTCTTCAATGTGACATTACTGGTCTTCACTATGCCCGGCATTTTTATGGTAGAGAAAATCTTATTATCTCCAGCTCGATATTCGATGATCTGAGCCTCCACATCTAATCCTGATACCTCTTGAAAAGATGACACCATTCCTTCACCGGCCCCGCCAGCCCATTTAACTTCAAAATAAAATTTAGCCATAGGCCACACATTCGCGGATTGTTTTGAACCATCATCTGACATATCGTTCTCCTTAACTTTTTCTAGAATAAATGCATAACGCGGCTAGCTCATTAAGACTTTTGCATCTGTTGCTGGAAGGTGATCTCAATAAATTCAGCCGGACGGGTCACAGCAACAAGGACGGTAATACGCAATATTCCCTCTAATATATCTTCGCTGGTCATCGTATTACCTAGGCCCACGCTGACACTAAAAGCATCGGCGGGGACAGAACCGGCAAGCCCGCCGCGCTTCCAAATACCCGTTAAGAAATTACTGATCATGCTGTTAAGGGTAGCCCAGGTGTTGGCTGTATTTGGCTCAAATACATACGCTTTAGCGGCCAAACGGATGGACTCCTCCAACATGATTAAGGTCCTGCGCACGCTGATATAGCGCCAATCGAGGCTATTACCATCTAAAGTTCTTGCCCCCCACACTAAAGTTCCTTCACCAATGAAAGATCGAATCGCATTGATGGACTTCCCTTGAGTCGTGACATTAAGATCTTCCTGCTCATCATGGGAGATATTTACCGCTGGGGAAACTACGCCATTAAGGCTCACATTCGCTGGCGCTTTCCACACACCACGGGCGTTATCGACCATAGTATAAATACCCGCCATACAAGCAGCTGGCGGCAGGAGGTTCAGTTTTCCCTTAAGATCCAACAAAATACTAGAATAGAGTGGACTCATAGAAGTCAATGTCTTATGCAGCAATAACACCTCAGCATCACCCATCACACTCGCCAGTGTAGTAATTTCGGTTAACATCTGATCCCGTTTTGCCACACGCAGTTTATTCCCAGGGCTGGCAAGCTGCTCGTCATTGAGTCCTTCAAGATCGACAAAATTACTCGCCACCTCGGTATTCAATAACGTAGTAAGCACGTCGATATTGGCAATATTTTGGAAACTAACATCACTGTCTTGCACTATGGTCGTGTGCAGCCAAGGATAATAAGCAGCTGAAAAATCTAAATAATTAATGCCTAGTTTAGAGCGAAAGCTTTCAATGCAATCACCTGTTGGATCTTGCCTGTCTAGAAAGCCATTCCACACATCGAGAATTGCCACTCGGTTACGCATGGTACCGCCACAGTGTGCCAAAGAGGCTTGCTGTACACTGATACAATCATCCTCCGCCAACAGCACCGCCTCAGGGATCACCACCATAGTGGGTTCCTGCTCCTTCAGCAGCGGAGTAATGCCCGCCTGCAACTTAGCCGCTTCCACAGCGCTGCTATAATTCCCCACGGAGACGATATAACAAGGACCACCACCATTTTGGAAAAACAGCATCATGCTGAAGTAGAGTAAATATTTGTTATTAGATTGCGACACTAGATAGAACTTTTCCCCCTGCACAAATGCAGCATCCTCAGTTGCATCGGCAGGCCTTTCAGCTATCTCAAATAAAGGCTCTGGAGCCTCACCATAATAGCGACGAAACTCCGCCATTGAGGTAATTCGCCAAGGTTTATTAACTAAAGATTTATTACCATTCACCGCCTTCTGGGTATAACCAATAAAAGCTGGCACCGCTGTTGCCACTTCAACCACTGAATTGGGAAATGCATTTTTTTCAACTATGTACACACCAGGTGTTTTCATTACGCCCATTATTTATTCCTTTAAAGTTAGCAATTAATAAAAATTTCAGAAACCCTTATTAATTTATTATCAACGACCTCTTGATAGCCTTTCCCAGCTTGAGCCATAGGTAAACGACGGATAACCACTTTATTTCCATTGGCCCGTTTTTCAATAAGTTGAAAATAGTTCTCAGAGTACTCTTTCAACTCAACTTCAGAATCACTCCTAAATACTGCAGTAAATTTTCCATCAACGGCATCTTCAATATGCTTTAAAACAAAAAACACTGACTCTTCCTTGTCCACAATCATAAAATTATCATTTATATTTAGGGTATTTACTCGATACTCCCAAATACTCTTATTATTTTCTATGACGGTAGTAAAATTCACAGTCCGACTTCTTGAACTGTCCCTATCGAAAATAACCGCCAAATCTTGACTCGACAACTGAACTCGAAGAAAAAAAGCAGGACCAGAACCCAATCGAACCGCTTCATTCTGAGAATAAGACACCAATGACTCCTTAGTGCAAAAATCCATAGGCGAAATCACAAGATCAATCGCCAATGGATAATTTGAATCGCCATCAAGTCTTGCCTCTAATGCTGTCGTTAAAGGTTTCTCTAAAATAATGATGTCATCTCTTCTAATGAGCGGAAATAAAGAAATATCGCTTAAGACTGCATCTCTCGATATACCGTAAAACTCTAGTAACAGCCCTTCAGCATCATCTTGGACATACAGCTGCATAACTAGCTTTTTTTCTCTATCAAACAAAACGTTAATACCTGCAACCGTCGGCTTAAAAATAATACCTGTATTGCGGCTTTGCAGCAAAGTAGCGGCAGTGGGATGAAAAGATACTATTTCACACAGCGAAGAGGCAAAATACTGATGACCTAAACTGATTGAGAAAAGTGGTGCATAACCCATCACCATCAACCACCTTCTTGTTTAGTAATTGTATCTATTTCGGATATTTCATTGATTCGAGAGATTTCAGCTTTGGCATCTATAGTGATCATACGAACTTTATAAAGAATTGAAGGTACATACTTTGCTCCTAGCATTCCCCATATACTACTCAAATCTTGGATCGGAACATTTTCTATATCCAAAACGATTTTATCTATCCCTTTGTTCATATCTGGATGATTTTGATGATTAAACACTGAATTTACTTGAAAAAATGCTATTACGCTTGAAATAAACTTAAGGGATTCACCATAATTACTTCCAGTAAAATTCGCAGAAACCATAATATACAGATTGATAAAAATAGGTTTGGCCATAAGATATTTCGAATGTGAAATTTCTCTGCTTGCTTGAACCATCGACGTTTCTTTTTCTATACTAGTGATAAATAACACTATTTTATTATTTACATTCGAACATACACTTCCGTCTTGATTAGCTAGACTAGAAATGACAACTATGTCTTCAGATAATTGAAATCGAATTTTTAGATGTTGATTAAGGCTATATGCTATAGTTTCCATACATGAATCTAGCAAGATTTTTCCCTCTACTAGGTTTAAAAAACAATAATCCCTTAAGCTACTGCTGACTAGCAGTGATACCCAGTTTAATCACTTTTTTTAGCCTTTACTTCAACCAACGCTTTGCCAAATTAACCATTATAATTGCGCAAACTGAGCATTGGGTTATCCAACGGTTTATATCAGCCTATAGCTGTCTAAAGCAAAGCACGCTGCTGATAAGTCGTTATCCATTTATCATAGCTTTACAGTGATTCAACGACAGTACATCTGCATTTACCCTCATACTAGTCGCAATCCTTAGTGTCAAAAGCTCCATCTGCCAATACCTAATTGATCTTAAATCGTAAGAGGTTAAGCAAAATTATAAGCACTTCATTAGCACTTACCGAAACAAGATTAACTTCGGCGACAATTACTTTTATGCGAAACAGTAAACATAAGCGACGTTTTGAGTTTTTCACAGCCAAGCTATTGACCATAGACTCTCCCGCGTATCGACATCAATAGATACTATCAATCAACCCAGGAGGCCCAAAATGACCAAACCACGACTGATTAAAACTTGATTGTATTGCTTCCATTGATGATTTTAGCTTGAAAGTTGGTATCTTAAGATGAGTAAGAACATCAAGATCGCAAAAATACCAATTAATTCATGGATTTGTTAAAAAGTAACCTCAACATATCCTTGGCAGCGGCTAAATACTTCACATTCCCCAAACGCAGCATATAAAATATAACAATAACACTATATTACAGCATCATAATTTTATCCACTAAGTAACGTAAAAGATGCAAAATTTCATCAAAGCAAACGCACAATCCAACACAACATATTGAATTAAAACACTTTATAAAGATTAGAATACATCATGGGTCATCGTCCATTTTGCTCTATACCTTGATCTGAATCTGATTTTTAGAGGAGATGGTACACAGACCAAGAAAACCATGAGCGTAGTTACAATGATGTGGGCATCACAGAGTTAATGTCTACAGCAGGATTTACTTATGGGGGATTTTATCAGCATGTTCATTCTAAAGCGGACTTGATGGCAGAAACGGCGCCCTACAGTTTTACACTATCAAACGCACAACTATCTGATTTTAATATCGTCTCTTTTGTGCAAAAATACCTATCCCGCGAGTATCGTGATACCCAGTTCACGGCTGCACCATGGCTGCTCTTTGTGCTGATGCTGGACATCATTCTGACCCTTAAAAAAACATTTTAAGCAGAATTGAAAACCGCCTAGCCACGCAAGGACCAAATGATACTAACTTGAGTGACTGCGAATATCGCGAATCCAGAACACGTAAAATAGGAGCAATTGCGCAAGCTGTAGGGGCAATAGTGTTGTCTAGAGCTTGCCCAGATGGCTTTGCACTGGCGGATGAAATTTTACAGGTATGTAGTGCACAAACATTGAGGCAATATGATTGAGTCACTCGTGGACACAATCACATTTCATTCTTAATTACCCAGTAAATATAAGGATTTGAAAATACTGAAGAATTCAAGCCATCCAAACTCTGTCGAGTAATAAACAGTTAGCATTCTGTGCTTTCTGAGAGTTGTAGCGCATCTTCCTGTTCTACACCCAAATACATAATTGTGTTATCAACTTTGGAATGACCGAGTAACAGCTGTACCGCTCGAATATTTTTGGTTTTCGCATATACAAACGTTGCTTTGGTTCTCCGCATTGAGTGTGTCCCGTAAAAGTCGGGGCCAAGCCTAATTCCTCAGCCCAAGTTCTTACAATATGCCTATAAATAGGCATAACTGATGGGTTGTGCGCTACGTCAGTGGCTAGGGAAAAAGTCATCATTGGATGATAACGATTCCGCAGAAACCCACTTCATCAGGCTTTGCTGTGTTCTGAGCGTTATCTCAAATTGAACTTCTATACTCGTTTTCTTCTGAACATGCCTTACTCATTTGTCAATACTGTCTTTTGATGAAACATCACAGGCTTTAAGTGGCTGCAAATCACTTGCTCTTAACTTACTATCGATAGCAAGTATCGATAGTAAGGTTAAGTTGTGTCAGTTCCATCAGGTTATGTTGGAGCTTTAAGCGGGTTCTAATACGCCAAATCTCCTCAAGCCTAAAAGGCTTTTTCACACCGATCCGGTTGTGTTTAATTGACTTTCTCATAACGACCTCCTATTTCAAACGGGGCCACTTTTAAGCTTAGTATTAAAGAGGGAATTTAGATTACAGGGGCATGAATAAAACTTGGTCAACAGGCTAATTGTCACGAATGGATAACTAGCCTCGATAATACGTCTTGGGGCATAACTTTGCCAGCATTCTCACTCAGTATGAATAGCCAGATTTAAATTCGACAGATTCCGGTTCCAAGAATATACGACTAAAGCTTGTTATGAGAAACGCGGCTTCGGCTCCACTCGTAGACAGATGAATTCAAATAGCCCTGTTCTCTTCCGCGCATAGCGTATTGACCGCAGGTAGCGCGTAAGAGAGCCACTTAATGTGGCTTTTATCGTTTATAGAAACGCGATATTCGAGGGTGAATGAGCGTGATAGATTCGCCCTTTCAGTACCCACCATAAGAAAATTTGGAACTGTTTCATCTTAAGGAAGATCATCAGTATCTTACTGACTCTATGATTGGGGCTAAAGCGCATTAAGATTGTGAGCAACTACCACGAAGAAATCTAAGATTAACGCAACGCATACTCCAACGAGGGTCTGCCAGACATTTTCATAAAGTTGTATGTTCCGTTAAATCTCATCTGTCTTCACGTGACAACGCAGCTGATGATTTTCATCCTAAAAAATATTCTGTCGCTTTACCTATTTTTTCACGCCTGAGTATTCCAGCAGTAACCATGTCATCAAGTCTTTGCTTAACCGTGTTATAACTAAGCCCCAGTAGTTTTTCGGCCTCCCTGGCTGTAATCGTCGGTTTTTTTAAATAACGAGGCTCACTAGCAACAAAACCAATAATTTTTTTCTCAATATCATCTAAATCAGAATACTGCTCGGCCAATTCAGTCATTCGATATGCGGCACGCTCGTATGCAGAAACGAATTCAGTAATGGCACGATTGATAATACTCAACTGATATCGAATAAAATAGGTTAAATCTAAGTTGTCCTGCTCACAATCCAGATAGCTCTGACCGTATTTGATGGGCGATTTTTGCAACAGTGCTGAAATCGCAATATAGCGGAAACCCGTATAGCCACACTTAAACAGATACCAATAAAACAAAGCTCTTGCTATCCGTCCATTACCATCACGGAACGGATGAACATAGCCAATGACAAAATGAAGAGTAATGGCCTGTATAACCGGATGAATGTGATCGTCAGTCGAGTTTAGCCAATTCACGACGCGGGATAATAGGCACTCAATAGCATCATGCTTTGGTGGCTGATGAACGACCTCACCATCAGCGTTCACAACCGCAATATCATCTGTGGTTCTAAATATCCCAGAGGTGTAGTTTTTTTGCTCTAAGTGCTGCGTACCCATTCTATGTAAGGTTTTTATCAAATCAATACTGAATGCCTCATCCTTGAGGTCCCACGCTGCATTCATTAAGTCAGCATTCCCAACAATCATCCGCTCACCATCAGTACAAGGCCTACGCTTCTTTCGGAGCATTTCTTTCGCAATCAGCGTCGTTGTTGCAGCGCCCTCTAGCTGACTACTTGATATAGCCTCATCATCAATCAAATTATTTTTAAAGTGCTCAAAATGTACGCTTTCTCCGATTTGCTCAAGCACCCCAAGCATCGCACTATGCGTGGTGTAACGGTCAATCTGTGACAAAACCCGACTAAAATCATGCAAGTGATTAAATCGGCAATATGTCATGAAATCAGGAGATTGCGATAGCGATCGGTTTACGGACTCAGGCAGGTTTAGTGGTAACGGTTTATTTTCTAACGGGGTGAGATTGATTAGCGAACTGTCTCTATGTAGCCGAACTAACCACCAACAGAAATTAACATTTAGGCTAGGCTTAACGCTGCGTCTAAACTCATCAAAGGAATGATACTCGATATGAAATGAACTGATGTAATCCATGTATTTATTAGGATCATCACCATGATTACGGATCTCAAATATAACATCACTGATAGTGCTAAACGGACACTCAGGCGGTGATAGATACTGACCTGACATAAATTTTATCTCAAAAAATCCAGTTATTGAGATAAGATTAATCAAATTGATAGAATTGAACGAGCTTTTTGTTACATAGAACTTCATTCATGGCTTTACAGTAATTAACGTACAGAGGCTTCATTGAATGCATTGAGTTAGGGCAAACGTGTAAATCTCTCTAATCACTTTATCTCGGGCAGACAATTCTACCCGGTCGTACAGTGTGGTGTGAGCATGTCTTGGTGCATGTTCCATTTTTGCGCGATACCTTGAGTAGCAATTAAGTGTGTGTCTGCGCCGTAACGCTGATTGTTAGAATCAAGAATTTGTATTAACGCGGGGTTAGCTTTTAGCGCGTAGAACAAATCTAACCGGCGATGTTTATGCTCACTAAATCGATTAACACTACACCGATGTTGTAAGGGTGATGACGGCGCATTTCTCATTCAAGCGGTTTCAAGCCAACTGGGCATCCCTTTTCAACCACAAACAGACTTAGACTGACGCCCTTCCAAATGAGTTATAGCGATATTAATGTTTGATAATAAATTAAGGTAGCAAAACATGTGTTTGGGGTTTTCATCTGGCAAGGTCAAAAAGGTCTTTGATAATCGCTCAGGCAAAAACCTTACGAGAAAGCTCAGACATTTATAGCCCTGTGTTACAGGGCATGCTTAATGGGATGTTGGATCGCAAGTGAGCATGGCCGTTTCAGTGCACTATTGAAGGCTAAGAATACTCCCCTGCTTCTATTTTATTTAGCCATTCATTGACTAATTTACAGCCCTCTGGTGTTTGCATTAATGCGATGGGCTTATTGTTACCTAGTACTGGGATTTCACTATTAAACAGTGTTTCAGCGAGGGTTTTCTCACCATAAATTTCACATGCCCTATTAAATAGGTACTCGGTACTTAGTGATGTTGAGTTCATAAGGTTAGTTCGCTTCTCGTAAAAGGTGTCATTCCAAGTGTAGCAAAATCATCAATGATTAGCCCTGTCATAATCATTTTCTGTTCATCAAGATATTTAGCGGCATTCATAGGTTTGAAAATACTTTTTAGCATAACAATTCACTCTGGACGATTAACTGCTTATATCTTTAGGCTATATATTACGCTGCAATACACATTACTATTGAAATATATATCAAATAAAATTAAGTGTGCGCGGCAAAATAAAAGGAAAGTTAAATTAACCACACTGTCAAAGTATTACTAATATCCGAATTGAATATGAAATTAATAGGCGTGAACTTCATAAGTTTATGATTTTAGTTTTGTTTATTTTTGGCGCCATCATTCGTCACTGATCTCGAATACAGCGTGTGTTTTCGTGAAAAATATAAACAAGTCAATATGAAAACCTGAGGCACCGATGGGTGGTAACATATTTACGATATTCAATAAATATTCAAACCTCTCTTGTGTTCGCCAAAAATATTTATTTACACAATAATTTTGAATCACTAATGTGTATATCTATCCATAAAGCGAGGTTAATATGAAACCCAGAAAAATTCCGCGACACAGTAAAGTGATGGCGCGCATTCATTTCCATTCACAAAAAAATGATTCTACACGTTTCTGTGATAGTGAACTAGAAGTTGCTCGATTATTGCTATTGGAGTTTGAGGATGATGTCATTGCTTATAATACCCAACCGGCGTCATTTACATATCTCGTCAACGGAAAAAATAGACGTTATACGCCTGATCTCATTATTTCACATAAACATAAAGGGGTGTATTTCGAGGAAATTAAACCAAAAGACAAACTCGGTAGTCAAAAAAATATTGAAAAATTCGATATTCTCTCAAAAGCCTTTGCCGCCATCTCTGACAATGGTTTAAAGCTCGTTACTGAAGAACAAATCTATGTCGGCAGTACAATTGCAAATCTAAAAAAACTCTATCATTACCGGTCACTTACGCTGTCAGAACAATGCCAACAGGTAATGCAAGAATTACCCGCGCGTATCACATATTGTGGTCTCATTAGCTGGGCAGAATCTCATCAATGTCATGTTTATGATCCGATGATCCTATTAGCAAATCGATGCTACACATTCGACTTAACTTGTATGTTAAGCCCATTAACTCATCTGGAAAGATCTTATGGCTCAACAAATCTTTAAAGCCAATATGGTTATTTGTCGCAATAATCGTGACTACCGGATAGTCATGCTCGATGACACGTTAGTGACACTAGAGGTTGTGGACAGCAAACATCATCAGGTGTTATCGATTGACCAGCTATTGTCTGAATATCAACTAGGAAGTTTGAGCCTCCCTAAGACAAATCTGAATCTTGACCAATCTTGGCTAAACGAACAACAGAAGGCTGATCTTCGGCGTTATAACACCTACCTAAACTATCTAGACAAACTCGAATACCCAGGTGCAATACGTTCACTCAATATGGCTATTTCGACCTGCGGAGAGATATTAAATGAACCGGTTAATTGCCGTCCATCAACATCAACACTGCGGCGCTGGTATTCAAAATGGCTAAACAATAATAGACAATTCATCTATCTGCTGGCCTCCAGAAAACACGATCCAAACCTGACACTCAGCTGCAGAATCGATGCAGCGATGCGTTCTCTCGTCGACGATGTCATTGATAGTTTTTATCTGACTCTTAATGGCCCCAACGCGGCGGATTGTTACCGAACGCTTATGCAACAACACAGGCGCATGGCACTTGACTGCCTAATGATATCAAAATCGACATTTTACAGAGAAATAAAAAAATTAGATGAAAGCGTTATTATTAGGCGGCGGCAAGGTTCGATCGCTGCAAATAAATATCTGCGCACTGCAAACCATCAATATCAGGTCAATGGGCTATTTGAAAGATGTGAAATGGATGCGGTTCACGTCGGTATTTATCTCGTTGATCAACAGGGCGATATCGTTGGGAAGCCGATCATTTTCTTGATGATTGATGCTTTTAGCCGCTGCATTATGGGAATGCATATCAGTATCCAAGAAGGAGAAACCACTAATGCAGCGGTGAGCGCATTACGCCATGCCATTTTGCCCAAATCCAATCAACAATATTCCTTTATGGAAAATCCATGGACATGCCATGGTACGCCCATGGATCTGTACGTCGATTCTGGCGCAGCATTCATTAATGAATCATTCGACGCATTATTAGCTCAACTCAAGATCAATCGAATCGCTGGGCCGTCACGCCAGCCCTGGAAACACAGTTTTATTGAACGCTTTAATCGTACGTTACGCGACAAACTCAAGGGGATACCTGGATATGTCGGAAAATTAACGGATGGTTTCACCTATGATCACCCAGCAAAGCACTATGCCACCCTGACGGTCGAGGAATTCGAAAAGATTGTCTGTATTCTCATCAATGATATATACCATCAAGAAGCGCATGAAGGAGTAGGAAATCAAACGCCAATAGCGATGTGGAACACACATATTCGCTATTCTCCGGCTATTGTGCCTGCCAATGTTGCGATATTTGATCTTTACCTGCGGCAACAAAAACGAGGAACACTCCAGCAATTAAAGGGATTGCAGTATAAAAATCAGTTTTTTAATTCCATGGAATTACGAAACCTTTTTGAACAATTAAAAAAGAATAGTCGTGATCGCGGCAAAGTCACTTTTTATGTTGATGAGCTAAACGCCAGTAATATCATGGTCATTAACCCGTTAAACCAATCTGTGTTAACTGTGCCTAACACCAACAAATTAGCTTGGGGAAAAACTTTCCTGCAACTGAAAATGACCAAGAAAATTTTCATGCCTAACGCAGGCGAACTGAAGGTCAACGATATCACAAAACAGGCCCTCGAGCGCAAAAAGAAAGCCGCTCGAGACGTAAAAACGAGCCACAATCTTGCCGATGAGACGTTGTCCATGGACACACCGCTGACTCAAGATGTTATTCAAGACATGTTAACTAAACGTGAAAAAATGGCTCATCAAGCGCTGGTATTATCACCAGCAAAACCGACGGGCAGCGATGTCCCAGAATCCGCCGTGATCCCTAAAATAATCAATTACCAAACCAGCTAGGAATAACACATGGATCACTATCAACCTCAACGAAAGCCTATCACCACAGCATTTTTATCTCGTTCAGTTTACCACTTTGAGTGCAATGCAGTGATTGCGGCATTAGAACGCAGCCTGAAAACAACTGGCCTTAATCCGACTGGGCTGATGATTGTTGGCGATTCTGGTCTTGGTAAATCCACAGCGCTGAGACTGTTTGAACAACGATTCAGTCGACCTGCAACAGAAACACATTCCTACAAAACAGTCGCCAATGTCGTGACCCCTGTGGATGCCAGTGTTAAAAGCTTGTGCTCCGCACTACTGAAGGTCTTGGGTTGCCCGACGCCAGACAGAGGAACCGCCAACAGTATGTTCACTCGGATCACCACCTTGATCCATGAGCTCGATACAAAAATCATCATTTTTGATGAAATTCAACATCTAACTGAGCGTAATGCCCAGAAAAAAACGCGGCCAGTTATCAATCTCGTTAAAAACCTGATGACCGAAACAAACTGTCCGGTCGTCCTCGTTGGTATGCCTGACGCGACAGAACTATTGAGCATGGATCCGCAATTAGCACGACGATTTTCGAAATCGGTGACGCTCAAGCCTTTTAGTATGACTGATGAACTCATCACTGAGGAATACACGGCCTATGATCTGTATGTTTCATTTCTCCACTCGATTGCGTCTTTCATGCCAATCAAAACCATTAATCTCATCGATCCGAATGTTGCTCGTCGTCTCCTTGCCGCCAGTCGCGGAAAAATTTCTATCATTATTAAAATTTTGGAGTTTGTGATCGAGAATAGCCTTGACGGTAAGAAGGCGACGTTACTCGATTTTTCCACCGCGTTCCGTGATATTGCTGATCATGACATCTCACATTGTCCGTTTTTAATCACGAGCAACCAATTAGAAAAGTGGTATTTTTCATGAGTGCAATGACATTACCCATCAGATTGCGCCCCTATGAGGCCGAATCCCTGCCGTCCTACTTATGTCGGTTAGCCACCGTCAATGGCTGGTCAACCATGGCCGAATTTTTATTGGTCATGGGGATAAAGAAAACCAAAATCGATCCGGATGTCTCGCTTGACCGCCTAGTGCAATTAACCCACCTTCCCCACTCGGAGTTTTTACCGCGCATGGAGGAGATCCCAAGGTCCATGCCAGCGCGGATGTTCTATCAACACTCCCCCAGATTTTGTCCTATTTGCATCGGCACCACACCGTACGTGCGACATGTCGAGCACTTTAAGACAGCGCTATTTTGTGTAAAACATCGTTGTAAACGCATTGATCAGTGTCCTTGTTGTCAGCATCCCCTCACTTGGCAGCAGCATCTATTTAGTCACTGTTTGCAGTGCAAACAACCCTGGGCCACTTTACCCGCCAACCATGAAATCGATGTTGATTATCAACAATGGATTGAACAAGAAGAAGGCGCAGAGGAGCGGTTGCACTTATTGCATCGGGCAATCACCCGTCTGATTTATCCGACCGATCTCGATCCCCTTCCACCAAACCACAAATTGAGTCTAGACAGTCAGTACATTCTCGATGCATTTCACCTGTTGCAAGGCCGTTTTGACCTGATTTGGGGCAAACAATGTGCCGAAGATCGTCACTATCTCAGCCTCTTTGGTGAACATCATGTGCAGTCCCCCCTCACCAGCTTACGTGAGCTGAGTGGCTTACCGGCTCAGGTGGCTGAAACCCAATCCACATGGCCCAGTTATACCGTGCACGACAGAGTGAATAAACATCCACACATTACAGTGCCTTTAGCGTGTCGAGTGAGCACATTTTACCTGCGTCAGCTGCTCGACTTAACGGCTGTTCAACTGAGTATTCTCGAGGACAGTGGCCATTTTGATAGCCTATACCACCTATCCAATTCACGGCATCGAACTTATGATATGCGCCAAATTTATCGCTGGTTTAAGACACGTATTAGCCCAGATAAATGTGCCTATTACCCTGAACAGAGTTTTAACAAACTGCTCATGATGTATGGCATCGAGTTCAGTCGACTGTTCGAGGGGATCCATCAGGGAAAATTTCGAATAACCTTGGCCAGTTACAATGAACAATTAACACTCCACCTGGCCGCTGAGGATGTGAAACAGTTTGTGGAAGACAATGAAGTATTTGATCCACAAGAAGACAAATCGCAAAAGTGGGTTGCTAGGCGTTTGAGGATCCATTTTGCGGGAATGAAGGAGATGATCCGCCCAGGCCTATTTGCCTGCAGCCGCAATCGTGACATCACACGCGCGTCATTGCAGGCAGTGTTAGTGCAATATTCATCATTACAGCGCTGGTGTTACCTGCGTAGTTACCACCGTTATAGTGTTGAGCGTGTGATGGCCGAGGCACAAATTATCCCCATTTTTAGCTCAACGTATTGCACTCTCTTGACCCATGAACAGTTAGCGCAATTGGCCATGCTCACCGACAGCCGAGCCGAACTTCAATTAGAAAACAATCCAAAATGGGTGGTGTAGTGTCATTTTTGCATGAAGCGACGCTTCGACAATTCCAAGAGCAATGTGAGCCACAAACGGTTATAAACTTTCATGCCGTTGCAACGCTAAATCGCCGATTAAATGCGTATAAATCGACATTTGCGGGCGATTTTGCCTTAAAACGGCTATAAATCAGGGTAAACCTGCCGATTTAACATAAGCACGAATTGCGCGCAGCCTATACAACACTCACTTCAATCCAAGCTTTTTCAACAAAGCCCGCGTCAATGGTAACTTATCAAGGCGCTTACTCAATGGCTTCAACGCTAAGAACAACATGTCTTCAAGGCCCTCTCGGTCATGGTGATAAAAATGAACGAACACTCGGCCGTGATGAGCTTTGATGTCTTTTCTACATCACAAAGGATGACATTGACGTGCATCAAGCTGCTCCACAACGGCATCCAAGTGCTTTCTCTGTGCACTCAATCAATTAGTTATTTTGATCGTGATTTTTTCTCAAAAGATTGTCTTCGTTGAATTCAAATAGTCTTCACTTTAATTCCATGCTTACACTTCTGATAAAAATAGAGTGATAAATTACTTAAAAAACTATATTATTAAATATAAATAAAGTCATATTTCGGCCATCTTCAATCAGATGCTGATTAATTTATTAGCGCTTAAAATCATATTCTTTGACAAAAAAGCGCTTAAAATCATAAATTATGACAATTTAAAGCCTTCCAAAGAAAATCGTATTTTCTAACTCGTTGTTTCTACGCATTTCCCAAACTCATTTTGTATGACAAGCCACATGTGTGTGGCTTGTCATTCCAAATGAGTTTTGTGTCATTTCGTGAGTCTGACTTTTGTTATTATATATCAAGGCTATAATTCACTCCGCCAACAGCTTTGCTCCATTATGGTGCAAAGCTGTTCATCCAGAGCGCATTAAACTTTGTGTTTGCTGCTTTTTGACAAAGCGCATCTCACACGCAGCTATGCGAACACTTTTGAAGTATAGATGACGTGTTAGAAATGAATTTTATGAAACAATGCCCCAATCAAATTATGTCGCTCCATTAGAATGATTACTTACAATAATTCATAGGTTTACCAAGCTTAATTGAAATTGGTTCGTAGCTATATTTCCACTGCTTAATCTTACCTATTAATTTGTTGTAATGTTGATGACGTGATTTATCAACATCGGAGTCGTTCGAACACATCACCAGTTCCACTTGACTGTATCTTAAACAATTTAATCGTCGCTACGTGAATGCTTTGGTATATTGGACTCGCAAACTAGCCAGAAACACCTAGCAACGCGCTTATGCTTGTCCCAAAAGTCACAATAAAATACTAAGATGTTGCCGATTTTGAGCCGCTATGGACATAAATATGTCATTTTCAGGAGTTTTTATAGATATCGAGTGAAGCGCCCTAACCTTCTTTGGGACAAAAATCATTATGTGTACTAGCTCATATATGAACTGACAGCGTTGATTAAATTGCTAGACTTAATCGGACAATCTCAACTCGACCCCACCCAGCTCATTTCTGGACATTTTCAAGTTAGACTTTTAGCTCGAATTAGTGAATTTAGAATTAAAATTTCTATGGATAACGCCTACTTAAGCGGTTTAACCTCCATAACTTCTGAGTAGCTTAATGTTGAACAGTTACGGTTAGTTATTAATACGAATGACTTTTAAATGGGATTGATATCCATAACACTGCCCCTGATAGCGTGTTCTGGTCTAATCCCATCGGACACTTAACTTTGAGACAGTATGGTCAATAAATTAAGAGGTCAATATGAGTCTGAACAAATCACATAAGAGTTATCCGCAGGCATTTAAGGATGAAGCCGTCTTGATGGTGCTGGAGCAAGGTTATAGCGTTGCCGATGCGAAAAAGCCTCTTGGAGTTAGCACTAGTCTGCTTTACAACTGGAAGGAAAAACACGAAGCCTTGCAGCAAGGCCTTACCTTAGAATAGTCTGAACGTAATGAGTTGAAGAAATTTCGTATATAAAAAAATTATTACGCATGGAGAAAGAAATGATAAAAATACCCAAGGGGCACACCGAGGCCAGCGCCTTCTTTGCGAGAGAAATAATGAAGTAAAATTTAGTTTCATCAAACAGCAATCTAACCGGTTTCCCATAACACTGTTATCCATCGTTTCACACTGATTCTACTGACCAGCATACTTGCGAGAGCGGTACGAGAATTACCTTCGCTGAAATGGAGTAAGCCTAAATAGCGCCTACGTTTGCGTGCACTTTTCTCCGATTTACTAAGGCTACGATGTTCGGATTATTCATATTTTTTATAATTAAAAAGCGAATATCAATTAGGCCACATAATTAATGTAAATTGTATTGCTGGCGTTGGCTTTATACTGGGGCTGAAAAACAAAAAATGATTATCGCGCTTAGCGTAATTTTATTGAACATTCATTATATAGGTCATCCTCTGGAGCTGGTTTTGATTAGTATTGGTTCTTGTACAGAACTTGATGATTGTGCTTTTTGGGCTTCTTCGATGCGTAAGTCAATAGTGGCAACTAACTTGGAAAACGCCGCCATCGAAGAAGCTCACGAGTTAGTCACCGTGGCGGACGATGGCGTGACGATGGCGTGACGAGGCGGGTGTGTCACTCCCAAATCGAGGTGTTCTATGTGGAACTTGCGAACGTTCTTTAGCTGCAGCGCTTGGCTCAGCTAAATCCGCAAGGATCGGGCAATCCGGGCGGCCATCGCCATGGCAATTTTCGGCTAGCTGCTCGAGCGTTTGCACCATAGCTTGTAGTTCAACGATCTTCGCCTTCAGTCCGTCGGCATGGGAGAGCGCCAACGCCTTAACGTCGGCGCTCGCGCGATCTCGATTGCACCACAAGAGCAGAAGCTCCGAGATTTGTTCGACAGAAAAGCCAAGGTCGCGTGCGCGATGGATGAAGCGAAAGCTTTGCGCGTCCGCCGAGCTGTAATTTCGGTAGCCAGCATCAGAACGATTAGCTTTGGGTATCAAGCCAATCTGTTCGTAGTAGCGAATCATCTTCGCCGAGATGCCGGACAACTTGGCTGCTTGACCAATATTCATCATTCTCTCCTTCTAGTAAATTAATCAAATACGCCCAAAAACTGAGGTTTACCTACGCACAGATATTTCTCTGGGCGTAAAGAACACGTCGGCATACAGGTATTAAGATTGCATTCATGTTGTCTATATTCCATCTGAAGATTGCTCAGAGCTAATGTGGTGGTCAAATGGATATCATGGTCGTAGTCCCGCAACACCTCAGGTGTGACGACTCTTGCAATGGCAAAGAGATGTTCTCGGGCGTCGCTATAATCGTCCTTGAGGTGATCCAAGGGCATATTTGGTGAAAACATGTTGTGTTACTCCTTCAACAATATTCGTCTACCAAGCGTGACTTTTGTGCTACCACCCCAAAAGCCAATGACTTGGTGTGGGTTTAAACCATCATCGGAGCCCTGAAGCGCTTGAGTCGGAGCGCGTTGCCGAGCACAAATATACTGGAAAGTGCCATTGCGGCCGCTGCGAAAATTGGCGAAAGCAAGGTGCCATTCAACGGGTAGAGCGCACCCGCCGCAACCGGGATCAACACGGCGTTGTAGGCGAAGGCCCAGAAAAGGTTCTGCTTAATGTTACGGATCGTGGCCTGACTAAGCGCGATCGCATTCGTCACGCCACGCAAGTCGCCCGACATTAGCACCACGTCAGCAGCTTCTATCGCTACATCGGTTCCCGTGCCGATAGCGAGCCCAACATCAGCTTCGGCGAGTGCTGGTGCGTCGTTGATACCGTCTCCCACGAAGGCGACTCGCGCGCCATTGTTCCGGAACTTCTTCAGCGCCTCGACTTTACCATCGGGGAGAACCTCGGCTAAGACTTCATCGATGCCAAGCTGCTCGGCAATCGCCGCAGCGGTCGCCGCATTGTCGCCAGTGATCATCGCGACTTTCAGTCCGAGCGCGTGCAGCGCCTTGATTGCTTCGGGCGTTGTTTCTTTGATTGGATCTGCGACTGCAATCACCGCTGCCAAGCGGCCGTCGATCGCGGCATAAAGTGGGCTCTTGCCTTGCTCGCCAAGACGCAGGGCGGTGGACTGCAAGCTCGACACATCCAGACCGAGCTGCGTCATAAACCGATCCGCACCGACGGCGACGGTACGACCTGCGACCTTGGCCGACACGCCGAAGCCCGGTGTTGCGTCGAAGCTCTCGATAGGTGCAAGGGTGAGGTTCAACTGCTTTGCGGCTGTGACGATCGATTCGGCAATCGGGTGCTCGGAGCGGGTCTCGACGGCCGCAACAAGAGCAAGAACTTCGTTGTATTCAAATCCCTCGGCAGGCACGAGATCGGTCAGCTCGGGGCGTCCTTTGGTCAGCGTGCCGGTTTTGTCGAGCGCGATAACGCTCACATCGCGCAACGCCTGCAAGGCTTCGCCCTTACGAAAGAGTACGCCGAGCTCGGCCGCACGGCCGGTGCCAACCATGATTGAGGTCGGCGTTGCCAGTCCCATAGCGCACGGACAAGCGATAATAAGAACCGCGACCGCATTAACGAGCGCAAAGGTCAGCGCTGGGGACGGGCCGAAGATTAGCCAGACTAGGAAGGTCATCGTGGCAGCTGCCATCACCGCTGGGACGAACCACATGGTCACTTTGTCGACCAGCGCCTGGATCGGCAGCTTTGACCCCTGCGCTTGCTCGACCAGACGAATGATCTGCGCGAGCACCGTATTCGCGCCGACCTTGGTGACGCAAAAACTGAAAGCGCCCGTCTTGTTGATAGTGCCGCCGACAACTTCGGCTCCCACCCCTTTAGATACGGGCACCGGCTCGCCGGTGATCATGCTCTCGTCAACATAAGAGGCACCTTCGACGACTTCGCCGTCGACCGGAATCTTCTCGCCCGGACGAACGAGCACTATGTCACTAGTCATCACCTGATCGAGCGGTATTTCAAACGTTTCGCCGTTGCGCTGGACGCGCGCGGTCTTAGCCTGAAGTCCGACGAGCCGCTTGATCGCTTGTGAGGTTCGCCCCTTGGCGCGCGCCTCCAGCATGCGTCCGAGTAGGATCAAGGTAACGATGACCGCAGCAGCTTCAAAATAGACGTTGGCAGTGCCTTGCGGCAGCGCTTCAGGGGCAAAGGTTGCGACGATCGAATAGCCATAAGCCGCCGCGGTGCCGACCGAGACCAGTGAGTTCATGTCAGGAGCACCGCGCAGCAACGCCGGTACCCCTTTTAGGAAGAAGCGCTGACCCGGACCGAACAGGACCAGGGTGGCGAGCACGAACTGCACATACCAGTTGGTCTGTTGCCCCAGAGCCCCCATCACCCAATGATGCATGGCGGGAATAAGGTGAGAGCCCATCTCAAGGATGAATACGGGCAAGGTGAGGATGGCTGCAGTGATGAAAGAACGTCGCAGTGCCCGCGCCTCGCTCTCACGACGCTCAGAGTCCTGATCGCCAGCATTCGCCGTTTCGGCGGACAAGCGACGGGGCTTGTAACCCGCCTGTTCGACAGCGGCTTCAAGATCTGCCGTGGAGACGCACCCTGCAAAATGGCGCACCCTCGCGCGCTCGGTCGCCAGATTTACAGTGGCTTCGAGCACGCCCGGAATTTTTACGAGCGCTTTCTCTACCCGGCCCACACACGATGCGCAGGTCATGTCCTCGATCGCCAACTCGATGGTCTCTTCGCGAATGGTGTAGCCAGCGCTCTGAATGGCGTGGACAGCCGCCTGCGGATTGGCTACGCCGGTGAAAGTCATGTCGGCGCGTTCAGTGGCGAGATTGACCACGGTTGTCTGCACTCCGGGGACCGCTTTCAACGCTCGCTCGACACGGCCGACACATGATGCACACGTCATGCCTTCGACAGGCAGGCTCAGACGAGTGCCTGCGGACACGGATTGATTGGCGTTTTGTGGCAAGGAAACAGAAGCCATTGAACTACTCCTTAAATGTTGAGTTAAAAAAAGCTTAATGCTTCCAACCATGGGAAGGTCAAGTCCTATGTGTGATTTATTTCACGACGCGTCCGTTCGAAATGCCGTCGGCGCCACTGCAGTCCTGCTCCGCCTGCGCGCAGATCTCCCAGCCGCCACCCAGCGCCTTGTAGATGCTGACAACGGCAAGCTGTTGGTGGGTGCGAGCGATTGCCAGCGCACGCCGGCTTGCAAAGTCGGACCGTTCGGCTTCGAGCACATCAAGGTAGATGCCTTCACCTGCTGAGAACCGCACACGGGCAAGACGAGCCGCCTCGCGATTTGCAGCTGACTCAAGCAGACGCAGCTCAAGCGTGCTACCCGCGGCGCCATAGGCTTTGAAGGCATCATCGGTTTCCTGCAGTGCGCGCAACACGGTCTGGTCGTAGACGATCAACGCCTCTTGGGTACGTGCCTCGCTGGCGGCGATGCGGGCACGCACGCGCCCAGTATCGAAAAGAGACCAGCGAATGACCGGGCCGAGGAAGCTGGACAACACTCCGGAGCCATTTACTTCATCGAGACTTCCAGCAACAAGCCCGATTGAACCATGCACTTGGATCTCGGGGTAGAAACCAGCCGTCTCGACCCCAATCCGAGCGGTCGCCGCAGCGAGAGTCCGTTCAGCCGCCGCAATATCAGCACGCCGAGAAAGGAGTGCTGCGGGATCGCCCACGGCGATTGTTCGAACTGCAAGCGCTTCACGCGCAGGCGTTACAGCGGGTGGTCTAAACGTCAGGGGCGTTTCGCCAAGAAGGATGGCCAGTGCATTGCTGGAGGCCGCACGGTGGCGCTCCAGTTCGGGCACGGCCACCTCGACATGGTGCAACAAGGCCTCGGCACGGAGCTGGTCGAATTCGCTGGCAGAACCGGCGTGCACGAGACGTTCGACCAGGCTCAGGCTTTCGCGCTGGCTTTGGCTGATGTCGGCGGCTACAGCTAGTTCGGCCTCGATACCGCGTAGCTCGAACCAAGTGGCAGCCACCGCCTGCACACCACGCAGCAGAGCCTCGCGGGAGCCTGCTTGCGCCTGAGCGGCCTCCACCGATCGCCGCACACGGCCAAAAAGATCGATTTCCCAGGAAGCGTCTACCGCGCCGCGATAGGTTTCTATCTGACGCGACTGACTATGGGGCGTCTCGACCTCACTCCGGCGACGGTTCTCATAACCAAGCTCAGCGCCACCGCTCGGCAGGAAGCCCTGACGGCTCTCACCCAACATGGCCTTTGCCTCTTCGAGCCGAACGACAGCGATACCTATGTCATGGTTCGCCGCGAGCGCCAGCTGGATCATGATGTTCAGAGCTGGATCGTCGAAGGTGCCCCACCACTTCACCTCAACGGCCCCTGTTCCAAGACCGGCGGGAGGCTCACTGAAACTGGCCGGAAACTGCGATGAAGGTAGTGAGTAGTTTGGGCCCACCGCCGCGCATCCAGTCAAGATTAGCGCACTCAGGGGTAACAGAACTGCTTGGTATGGACTTCTCATGACATGCTCTCCTCAATGTGCGGCTTAGCACTTGAACTGTGCCGCTCGAAGTGAGCCTCCAAGCCACGTATCACTACATAAAAAACCGGCGTCAAGAATAATCCGAACAATGTCACGCCGAGCATACCTGCGAAGACCGCAATCCCCATAGCCTGACGCATTTCGGCCCCAGCACCGCTTGCCAATATCAACGGTACGACGCCAGCAATAAATGCCAATGAGGTCATCACAATAGGCCGCAACCGCAATCGACAAGCCTCAACGACCGCCTCCAGCGCACTTGTTCCTGCAGCTTCGAGGCTGCGTGCAAACTCGACGATCAATATTGCGTTTTTGGCCGCCAAACCGACGAGCACGATAAGCCCAATCTGCACAAAGACGTTGTTGTCGCCCCCAGCCAGCCAGACACCGGTAATCGCGCTCAAAAGACACATCGGCACGATCAGCAGAACCGCCAGAGGCAGCAGCCAGCTGTTGTATTGCGCGGCGAGGATGAGATAAGCGAGCAGCACGCACAATGGGAAAATGAACAGCGCAGAATCGCCAGCCAGTTTTTGCTGGTAGGTAAGATCAGTCCATTCGAAGCTCATGCCTTCAGGCAAAACCTCCTTGGCTAATCGTTCCATGACCGCAACAGCCTGCCCCGAGCTGACGCCAGCCATCGCACCGCCCGAGATGTCGGCCGTAGGGTAACCATTGTAGTGCATTACGCGTTCTGGGCCGGCACTTGGCGTCACAGTGACAAAGGAGGACAACGGCAGCATATCTCCGGCCGCGTTGCGCACCTGCAGGCGGCCGATAGATTCGGCTTGCATGCGGTGGTCTGCATCGGCTTGGGCCGTCACCTTATAGGTTCGACCGAAGCGGTTGAAGTCGTTGATATATAGAGATCCGAGATAGACCTGAAGCGACTCGAACACATCCGCCAGACGAACCCCCTGGCTCATAACCTGAGTGCGATCGATGGTGACATCTAACTGCGGCGCATTGATGTCAAGACTGGTCATAAGTCCAGCCACCTCACCTGACTCGGTAGCTTTTGTCATCAGGATCTGGGTCTGCTGCACCAGAGCTGCGAGCCCGGCACCGCTGCGGTCCTCGACCTGCATCTTAAATCCACCCGTCGCGCCAAGGCCAGGCACCGGTGGTGGCGGGAACACGCCGAGGAAACCATCGGGGATGCTGGCAAATTGGGCTTGCAAGCGCCCCGCAATCGCCATCGCGCTGAGATCGGGTGTCGTGCGATCTTTAAACGGGTCGAGCATGATGAATATTACCGCGGCATTTGGCACGTTGACGAAACCATTGATAGAAAGGCCGGGAAACGCAACGACACTTTCGACACCTGATTCGGTCAGCGCGATCTTCGACATCTGTTTGACGACTGCGTCGGTGCGGTCCAGTGACGAGGCGTTTGGCAGCTGGGCGATTGCGACAAGATAATATTTGTCCTGCATGGGCACGAAGCCGGGCGGGACGGCCTTGAATCCGAAGAAGGTTAATGCAAGGAGTCCGGCGTAAACCAGAAGCGCCACGCCGCTAATCCGCACGACCTTGCGCACCGTGTTGCCATAAGCGTCAGGTGCATGCTGGAACGGCTGGCCTAGTGTCCGAAACAACTGTTCGGCGCGGCCACGCAGACTGCGCGGAACTCGCACTATTGCCGCTTGGCGCGGGCGCAACAAGAGTCCTGCGAGCGCA
Source organism: Shewanella sp. NKUCC06_TVS (assembly GCF_019345515.1). NCBI lineage: Bacteria > Pseudomonadati > Pseudomonadota > Gammaproteobacteria > Alteromonadales > Shewanellaceae > Shewanella > Shewanella sp. NKUCC06_TVS. Next base: position 101,261 of record NZ_JAHKQX010000005.1, read on the forward strand.
GGGCTGAGCGTGAGTGAATTAACTGCCGACAGAATGGTTGAAATCGCAATCGTGAGCGCAAACTGTCGATAGAACTCACCCTGTAAGCCGCTTAGAAAAGCGGTCGGAATGAAAACGGCGGCAAGTACCGAGGTGATCGCGATAATAGGACCGGTGACTTCGTCCATGGCAAGCCGCGCGGCCTGCATGGGTTCCTCACCATTTTCGATGTGACGTTCGACATTCTCAACCACTACGATCGCGTCATCGACGACGATCCCGATTGAAAGCACCAGGCCAAACAACGACAACGTGTTCAGTGAGAAGCCCATCAGATGCATGACGGCAAAGGTGCCGATCAGCGACACTGGCACCGCTATAAGGGGTATGAGCGAAGCACGCCAGTTGCGCAGGAACAGCACCACCACGATAACGACAAGAAGAATCGCCTCCAACAAGGTGGTTACCACCGACTCCAGCGAGGCACGGACAAACACCGTCGGGTCATACGCGATGCGCGAGCTGAGTCCTTCCGGAAAGTTGCCTTCAAGCCGCTGCATGGTTGTACGCACCGCCTGCGCAACGTCGAGTGCGTTAGCGCCCGGACTCTGGATGATTTGCAGCGCGACGGCAGGTTCACCGTCAAGCAGACTGCGCAATGCGTAGGTATCGGCCCCCATCTCAATGCGGGCGACATCGCGCAAGCGCGTCACCTGGCCGTCGCCGCCTGTACGAATGATGATGTCGCCGAACTGCTCTTCATCAGTTAACCGCCCGAGCGTGTTCACTGTCACTTGGAACGCGGCACTGGAATTGGGAGCCTGACCGACGGAGCCAGCTGCTACCTGTACGTTCTGCTCGCGCACAGCGGCAATCACATCGCCCGCTGTCAGCCCTCGTGCGGCGATCAGGCTCGGATCGAGCCAGAGCCGCATACTATATTCACCAGCTCCCCAAACCAGAACGTCGCTGATTCCCGGGATACGGGACAGATCATCGCGCACCTGGAGGTAAGCGTAGTTCGAAATATAGAGAGGGTCGTAGCGTTTGTCTGGCGATAACAGGTGAACCACCATCAGGATGTCCGGCGAAGTCTTCTGCGTGACGACGCCTTGGCGCTGCACCTCCTCCGGCAAACGCGGCAGCGCTCGGGAGACTCGGTTTTGCACCTGGATCTGTGCCATATCGGCATTCGTCCCTTGCGCAAACGTGACGGTCAGGATCATTCGGCCGTCAGTGGCTGATTGTGACGACATGTATAGCATGCCCTCGACCCCGGTGATCGCCTGCTCGAGTGGCGCGGCTACCGTTTCAGCAATCACCTTGGGATTGGCGCCCGGGTAGGAAGCGGTCACCTGAACCGTCGGCGGCGTCACGGTCGGATACTCGCTGAGCGGCAATTGGAAGAAAGCAACGATGCCAGCGAGCACCATCAAAACTGAAAGGACGATGGCAAAAATCGGGCGATCGATGAAGAAACGTGGGAATGTCATTGTACGGCTCCCGAGGTTTGTGACACCGCAATAGGTGTACCGTCAATCGCAGCGGACTGTGGCGTGACCTGCATGCCAGGGCCTACCTGCCCCTTGACAACGATGTGCTCGCCGGGCTGTAGACCTTGTTCGATCACGCGCAAACCCTCGACCACCGGACCCAGCTCGACGGGCCGGTATTCCGTCTTGTCGTCTTTGCCGACAACGAGCACATAGTGGCTACCTTGATCGGTACCAATCGAATGATCGGAAACCAGAACCCTAGCTTGCGGCGCTCCGGTCTCTAGTTTGACCTTGGCAAAAAGACCGGGCGTCAAATGCCCATCGGGGTTGTTGACAACGGCGCGGATACGCACTGTTCCCGTCCCACGATCGCTGGTGTTGGAGAGGAAGTCGACACGGCCTGGCCTCGAATACGTCTTGTCGGTGAGCAGTGCCACCATGACCTTTTCCGCCTGTGCACCATGCGTGGTAGTGTGGTCTCGGCCTGCGGCGAGCGATCGCAAATAAGTGCGTTCGTCTACATCGAAATAGACGTGGATGGGATCGATAGAAACAATAGTCGTGAGTGGCGTCTCGCCGCTGAAGACGTAGTTGCCTTCTGTAACGAGGGCTTGGCCGACACGTCCACTGATCGGCGCCGTGACACGTGCGAAACTCAGATCCAATTGTGCGGCATCCACCGCTGCCTTTGCGGCGTCGACCTGTGCTTTGCTTGCATTCATAGAGGCGGTTGCGATGTCGAAGCGATCACGAGCAACGATCTTTTGGGCAAATAGCTGTTCGGCTCGTGCATATTCCGTTTGGGCAAGTATCGATGCCGCTTCAGCCTGGCGCAGGTGCGCCGTCGCGGCGTTCAGCGCGGCTTGGAACACCCGAGGATCAATGAGAAAGAGCTCGCTGCCCTTTTCGACGAAGCGTCCCTCGGGTAGGCTTACGTTCTGAATGTAGCCAGCAACCCTCGGGCGCAGCTCAACCCGCTTGACCGCGGTCAGCGAACCTGTGAGTTCGACAAATGGCGTCACCGGACGAACTATCACTTCGGCCACCGGAACGCTTGGTGGCTTTGCGGGACCGACAGAGGGCATCGCCTCCTTGCATCCTGCGATAGCGAGTGCAACGCTTAGCGCCACAGTGGTTATGGTTATGCGTTTGACCTTCATCATTTTTTCCTTTCTCGATAGCAGTCGACAGTTAGTTTTGCTGAGCCGAGGTAGCTCCTACTGTATTTATCCGGCTTACTACGCTTAGAAGGTCAAGTGTTTTTTTGATTAGTAAGGAGGCCTTGCGAGACGCAGCGAAGTCTAACTCTGATGACGAAAAATCATGCTCAAAGTCATTATCAGCAACGAAAATCGCCAAGTGTTAAGGCATGCACATGCAGATAGAAGAAAACTTCCTCGACAAAAAAGCCAGACATACGGCCTTGGCTGCTACGACCACTGCACTTACAAATGAGAGCGATTGGAAGTGTTATTACTGCTGGCAGCTTTAGCCTACTGGTTGCATTCATGTTAGGGCTGACAGCAGAAATGGCCTGATTGCAGTTCCAAGCAAACAGCATTAAACACTGGCGAGTTTTACCGTTCGACTACTTGGGTATGAGGAATGTAAGCTCGCAAACTTAGAGCTTAGAACTAAGCAGATACAGGCTGAAATAAGGAAATGATGTTCTGGCCTTAAGTGTCAGACTGAGCAGTAATCAAAATAAAGAAGAGTTGATACTATGATTAAATTCGTGGTGATTACTCAGGTGTTTGATCAGGGCTAGCGCATGAGTGCCATTGCCTTAATTGCATTAGATTTACTTCTGTCTGTGAGCGTTCAGTGTACTGTTCAATCCATATTAGACAATTTTCATTGAGAATTTTTGAACTCTACAGTTAACAGTTCACCATTAGCAAAATGACGTCGCTCCAAGTTCTAATATTTCATTTAAGCAGTCACATCTAGCTTCAAAAACTCTCTTGTTGATTGAGCAATATTAAAAATCCAATCGTGTTTTAAGCTACCAAAGAAACGCTCAACGAAGGCATTATCCCAACACGCACCTACATCCCCCATACTGACTCGGATATCATAGCTCGATAGCAACCTACCGAATTACTTGCTGGTATACAGTTAGCATCGGTCACCCAGCCCTCACCTGTCTTTAAATAGGCCATGTCACCTGCCCAAATCTAATTAGCGAATTTTGGGTTAAAGTTAATATTTAACAAGTTATTAGCCACAGCATCAGCGTGTTTTCGCTATGTCGTCACCTTGTAATCTCGTCGCTAGGTTGCTTTGAGTCGAAGGTGGTACATAATTTTACGAACGAGATAGTGACCAACCTAGTAGCCTTCTTTACGCAATTTCTTCACCATTTCACGATTTCCTATGCCGCCACGACTTTGCTTTAATAGTTGTCGAACAAGGCGATATTGCTTCAGTGTTTCAAGACTTATCACGCTTGCTGGGCATTTATGCCCATAGTAATAGCCTGACTTACTCACACTCATTACTCGGCATAACACTGCTATAGGTAATAGGTTAGATTGCTGTTTGATGATGCGTAATTCTTTGTTTTACACACACAATAACTTCAACTCATCACGCTCAGACTCTGCTAAGGTGATACCTTGTTGCAAGGCTTAATATGTTTCCTTCCAGTTGTAAAGCAGACTAGTGCTAACCCTTAGAGACATTGCCGCATCAATAACGTTATAACCTTGCTCTAGCACCATCTAAATGGCCTCACCTGCGGATAACTCTTATGTGATTTATTCAGACTCATATAGACCTATTAATTTATTGACCATACTGTCTCAAAATTAAGTGCTGAAATAAAATTAGGCCGGAGCAGGTGCAGTGGTATACAGAGTCTGAGCATTATATTGGCGGTGATATACATTTTTGGAAACAAATTCAATTACTCTGTCCTTAAATTATATCCATTTATAACTCGTTATGGGCGGATAAGCAGCACCTCTGTTACTAGGTGCTGCTCTCCTAAGAACCGTACATGCAACTTTCACTGCACACAGCTCAAGCCTCCACTAAGGTGCACTGTCAATTGGCGGTATTTTGCGACTTGCTGCTTCTATCTACACTGCAACAGGTTGACTCAGGTTTGGCCGGATATCCAATTTCCTCTAGGGCGTCGAGTATTTCGTCTTGCGATTGGCTGCTTTGTACATTGATACTACGGCTGGAAAGATCTGCTGTTACGACTGCATCGGCGTCAAGTTCCTTTATTGCACGATTGATCAAGCCAAAACAGTGGTTGCAGGTCATATCGGTAATTTTTAACGTTAACATCGTAAATCTCCTTTGCTAAAGTGGGCAGCTAAAATTCTGCACCTTGCTACAGGGAGAAGGTCAAGGCTTATTTTCTGTGATGTTACCCAGTACCAGTTGTGCCCAAATGGCACAATGTGAGCAGGGTCGCCAGTGCTGCAATCTGATAGCTACTCAGTACTTGCTGGAGAAAGGCGTCACACTGGTGACAAACGTGCGTAAGAATATGAAAGAAAAAGCGATGTCGTTGTGGGATAGAGCGATGCTGTCGAGACGTTTCATCATAGAAACCATCAAAAAATATATCCTAAGTAGAGCACTCCAGACACCGCAGCGTGCATGGATTTATGCTCAATATGATAGCGGGACTCATCGCCTATCAATTAAAAGACAATAAGCCACAACTGAACCTCACTAACGGGGAGTTTAATGCTATTGCAGTTATGGCTAGTTAAACCGATCTCAGGTTAAATAAGGTCGAGCCAACCCCCTGCCCCGAGCTGTAAAATCAGCAATAACGTTTTTTACTACAACATAACATCAGATCGGTATATGGAACATCACCCACTTCAAGCAAGGTCAGTAGGCTGATTGACTCAATAACTAGACCATCCATAGTGCACCTCAATTCGTTATTTTTTAATATTATACGCATAGATGCGACAGCTTGTGTCGCAACTAAAAGGTATTTGTACAACGGACTCTTATATCATCGCTAGGCACTGAATTTGCGATAGCTTGTGGTACAGAAAGTGGTTTAAGTGGCTTGTTGGATGACGTAATTAATTTATCGCTCATCTACTACTAACATGTGAAGTGGTTCAATGCCACCGTTAAATACGACAAGCTGGTGATTGACATAGGGCGGAGGAATGAGAATAATACGCGGCAGGTTGCAGAGAAGCCTGTCCGCAAAAGATGATATCACTCTGATAAATTAACAGCGTTGCGAATCGATTTCATATCAAACCCACAGCAATCAAATAAGTTTGGCTTAGCGGAATGCCAATAAACTTAGGAGAATTGTTTGTGAAACATGCAACCGCTAACACTTTCAAACCCGCCGGTATCAATGTTGAACCTTCTGACATTGTACCCTTGGCAGCCACCGAAACACCCTCCCACGGGAAATATCACTCAGGATCTCAGTCAACTGAGTCCTTAGGTACGTTAGCTATCCCTACTTTGTATTTGCGCTTTGCGTTACCAATGGCATTGGCCATGATGCTCAGCGGCAGCTACAACTTAGTCGACTCTTATTTTATTTTGAAATACATCGGTGCCGATGCATTGGCTGGGGTGACGATTGCCTTCCCGTTACAAATGATGATTTTTGCTTTGGCCTGCATGATAGGAAATGGTACTGCGACCTTAGTAAGCCGATTTTTAGGGGCAAACGAGTTTGATAAGGCGAGTCAAATCGCGAACACTGGTTTTGCGTTAGCCCTAGCTTGCGGCCTGATAGTGACTATCGTGTCACTCGCCCAGCTTGATCATTTATTGGCGTTTATTGGGGTAAGCTCAACACTTGCCTTAGCTGCTACAGAGTATCTACAACCCATTCTCTGTTTTAGTCTATTCACTTTTTTGTTATCTCTTAGCGGCGATTTACTCAGAGCTCAAGGAAAAGTCGTGGTGATGCTGCTGGTTATCTTGTTGTCGGCGGTCATGAACATCTTGTTCGATACACTCTTTATTGCTGTTTTGGAGATGGGCGTGAGTGGTGCGGCGTGGGCAACGGTGGCGGGTCAATGTGTGAGTCTATTTATTGCAGCCGTCTATTTTGTCCCCAATAACCGTTTTGGCAGTAAACAGGCGCTTCATAAGCAAGCTGCCCAGCCTATTTGTTTTAGAATGGAGCAGATAAAGCTCAATCTCACTGAGATAAAAGCGATTCTTGGCCTGGGTAGCCCAATACTATTATCATATCTTGGGATTGCCTGCGTGATCTCATCGGTAAATCATATTTTAGTCAGTCATTTAGCCAATGTAGTGCCCAATACGTCAGCGGCGAATGAGGTTGCGTACATGATTAGCGCTTATGGTTTGATCGGACGCTTTAATATCTTTATCGCCCTGCCGCTCATGGCACTTACCAGCGCAGCGCAAACGATCAGTGCGTATAACTATGGGGCGATGGCATCTTCTCGGGTGTTAGCTTGTGCTAAATGGGGAATCGTCTTGACCTGCTGTTATCTGAGTATAGTGACAATCGTATTTATGGGTTTTCCTAACTCGGTATTTCGCGCGTTCACCGATGCCCCCGCACTCATTGCAGCCTGTATTAAAATCTCGAGTGTGACGTTTATCACCCTACCTTTGGCGGGGATCACAGCTATTGCGATTGCTGTGTATCAAGGCACAAATCGCCCTAAGCTTGCATTGCTATTATCTGGGATAAAAATCTATGGTTTGTTACTGCCCCTGCTGGTCCTGTTACCTCAACTATCCTTTACAGATATTTCATTTATCACAGGCGCATTAAACATTAATATCATGCCAAACGCTTTGACTGAGTTATGGATGGCCTTTCCAATTGCGGACATCTTAGCTTGTCTCTTGAGTTTATTGATCATCAGTATTTGGCCTTTCATTCACGTACCACGAGCAAATCGAGTCTGTCATGGAGGTAATGCAAAATGAAGTTAGCCAAGATGAAAGACTCAAGCGCAATCGCATTAAATGAAACCAAAGTTCGCGCTAAAAAACTGCTCAAAGCTTGTCAGCAGGATGAGCCGTTAGCCAAGCAAAGAGTCGCGACCTTAATGGCGAAATTGGGCATATCACACTCAGATCTACAGCTTAAGCATTGCCAACAAGTGATTACACGTGAGCTAGGGTTTATCGATTTTCATCATTGCCAGCGAGTCCTATCGGGTCAAGCCATACTCGGGGATGATTGGGGAGGCTTATTCCACACTAAGCAATGCGACACATTACTCAATCATTGGTTTACTGGCTATTTAGCCGCGCGTGATTTTAATGCGCAAGTTGAGGACACATTGCTACTCCCCTACAAGAAGCAGTTTTTCGTGGTGGAGCGGCGAGATTACTTCAATACGCTGAATTTGCGGATAATTTTGCAACCGGTGGATAACGCTGGCGAACCGAAAACACTCCGAGATCTGGTGAGCTGCTATGCTAATGCAGATTGGCATTCCTTTGCTCTTGCCATGATCCAACACAAACTCCCCAAAGTGTAATGATGGCTGAGATTGTTAGTGCATCATGTTGAATGAGGAAATCTAGAGTTTAATAATACAAGCAAAGTCATCATTGCTGATGGCTTTGCTTGTGAAATATGGCTGAAACACTGCGTTTCGGATCAGAAACGCAAGGCTAAAATAGCTAAAATGCAAAAAGCCGCTAATTGCTTAGCGGCTTTTTGACTAAATATGGCGGAGGAGCAGGGATTTGAACCCTGGGTGGGCTATAAACCCACGCCGGTTTTCAAGACCGGTGCATTAAACCACTCTGCCACCCCTCCGAACGAGGCGCATAATATAAGTAAGTCTGTTGACTGTAAAGCACTAACTCTCAATTATGCGCCAATTGTTGCTATTACACTCAATCCGCTGGATTTTGCTTCACATCGGACATTATGCCTACCCGTGCGGGATCTGGCTTAGTGAAATGTTTGGCAAAGTCGCCCCACTCTTGTTGACTCTTAAGTATATAGCCGACCACAACTAAAATAGCGCAACATAGGATACCCCAACCAATCGCCACTTCACCAAGACTTGCCCACATAGCGACTAAGCTTGATGCACCAAAGGCAATGCTGATCTGTAAGAAGTTCTGTAATCCTGCGGCCTTAGCGGCATTCTGACTAAACTGCTGTAGCGCGCTGTTCACGACTATTGGGTAAATTGCACCATTGGCCGCCGCTAAAATCGAGAACGAAATAAGCAGTGGGAAAATCGTGCTCGCGGGATAAATCAGCGTGAACATGATGATCGAAATAACGCAGGCTGCGAAAACCGACAACAAGATATTGAGTGTTTGATGCCCGCCAATGCGTTTTATCAGTAACTTACTCGCATAACCACCGACAATAAACATGATGGTTTGCGGGATAAAACTTAACCCAATTTCAGTCGCTTGATAACCGTGCATTTCCATCACAATCGGCCACACAGTTAAGTAGGCAAAGAAAGCACCGGAACAGGCACCGAAGATCACGACGTTGCCTAAATAGCGGGTGTTTTTCAAAATTTGCCCATAAGATACAGCGACATGTTCACTGTGTTTATGTTGACTCTTGCCTGGAACAAAGTACAAGGTCATCAATACCAGCAGAAAAGCGATAACACACAAGGAGATAAAGATTGCACGCCAGCCTAATTCGTTCAGAATATAAGCGCCAAGGATCGGTGCTAATGCAGGCGATAATGCAACCAATGGCATAATGTTGCTGAAAATACCTTGGGCTTTATCGGCATCATATTGTTCTACCACAATAGCTTGCCAAATAACCCCAGCGCTACAGGCGCCAATGGCTTGGAAGAAGCGCGCGGTATTGAGCATTAATATAGAATCACTGTTGGCAATAAACACGCTAGCAATGGCAAATAAAACAAGGCCAAAGATCAGTGCCCAACGTTTGCCGATTTTATTGACTAACGGGCCGTAAAGCAGCTGACCTAAGGCAAGACCCGCAAGGAAACAGGTCAGTGACATCGCCACCTGTGATGGTGTGCTGTCAAATGAGCCTTCAATTGCTTTGAAAGCAGGCAAATACATGTCAGTGGCAATAAAGCCAAGCATGCTCAACATGGCTAAATAGAATAGAAACATAAAGAACTTTATGTTTACAAAGGTGTTACTAGACGTTTTCATAAAATAATCGGGTCAGATTGACTAAAGTGTGCAGTCTAAAGACTTGTTAAATTTATTGGAAACGTTTATTTTTGACTTGTGCTATCAATTATTTTCATTGGAATGGACGTCAGTTATGCTCTCAGAACAAGCGCTAGAACTCATTGATATTGTGGCTCGTGTAGGTAGTTTCACCGCGGCGGCGAATCGGCTACATAAAGTGCCCTCTGCCGTGAGCTACGCGGTCAAGCAAATAGAAGAAGAACTCGGCGTCATTCTTTTTGAACGGCATCATCGCAGCGTAACGTTAACCCCTGCGGGTGAACATTTTGTGAAGCAAGCCAGAACTTTGCTCACGCAGATGGACGAGATGAAACGTGGCACTCAGCGCGTGGCAAATGGTTGGCAACCTACCTTATCCATAGCTCTTGATAATATCGTCCGTGCCGACAGGATCAGCGTATTAATTGCTGACTTTTATCGACACTTCCATGATATTGAATTAATTATTCGAATTGAAGTCTTTAACGGAGTTTGGGAAGCGCTCGCCACGGGTCGCAGTGATATTGCTATTGGTGCGACAACCGCAATTCCAGTCGGTGGCGTTTACCAATATAAAGACATGGGGGATATTGAGTGGGCGTTTCTTGTTAGTAAAAATCATCCCTTGGCCAGTATTGACCGCCCATTAAGTGACGATGAGCTGCGCCCTTTTCCTTCAATTTGTTTAGAAGATACCTCTCGGGAAATTCCAAAACGTATGACTTGGTTGCTAGAGAATCAACGCAGGTTAGTCGTACCTGATTGGATCCGTGCCATTAACTGTTTCCGCGAAGGTTTAGGCGTCGGTTATATGCCAGTGCATTTAGCGAGCGTGTTTATTAAGGCGGGTGCGCTTGTTGAAAAACAACTGGAAAATCCAAAGCAGACAAGCCCTTGTTGCTTGGCGTGGAATGCTGACAAGATGTCGCCTGCACTCGCTTGGGTGCTGGAATATCTTGGCGATACTGAAAAATTGCACAAAGAGTGGCTGGCTTAAGCTTGGTTTAAACTCAATATGCTGATCTAGTCATTGAAATCCGCATTGAATGTGATTGTGTACCGTCTGCTTATGTACAGACTAAATTTTTACCTTCATAGTGGATGAAGACGCAGATACAAGAATCTTATTTTTTTGCTTTGCAGTTAAAGTTGAAATAAATAATTGAGTAAAATTTTGAAGATTAACAATTTGTTATTCATGGTTCTATGACTTTCACCCGTATCTCATGTACGGTATCATTGCACCAGTTAAGTTCATTTTAGGATTTTACGGGAACTTAGTGTGCTGTAAAAAATCAAAATGATCAGTTTGGAAATGTGTCAACGGAGATCAACATGACCCAAGAAACCTTATATTCGACGAGTGCGTCAACACTGGAAGTGAACAAACTTCTTAAAAACACTTATATGCTGTTATCGATGACATTGGCCTTCTCTGCCCTGTGTGCGGGTTTAGCAATGGCATTAAATATCAGTCCGTTAGTCTCCATTGGTTTATCGATTGGTGGCCTAGTATTGTTGTTTGTTACTTTACGTAAAGCCGAGTCTGCAGCGGGTATCTTCTGGGTGTTTGCCTTTACGGGTATGGAAGGTGCTTCACTGGGCTACATGCTCAATCACTACGCGGGTATGGCAAACGGTCCACAGCTGATCATGCAAGCACTGGGGTTAACGTCAGTGATTTTCGTTGCGTTATCAGCCTATGCCGTGACCACGAAGAAAGATTTCTCTTTCCTACGTGGATTCTTGTTCGCCGGCTTGATTGTGGTGATCGCCGCCGCTGTGATTAATATTTTTATGGGTAACAGTGTTGCCTTTATGGCAATTAACGCAGGCTTGGCGTTACTGATGACAGGTTTTATCCTGTTTGATACTAGCCGTATCGTCAATGGCGGCGAAACTAACTACATTCGCGCGACTATCTCGTTATACTTAGACTTCTTAAACCTCTTCATCGCACTGTTGCACCTGATGGGCATAGGCAACGATGACTAATCCTAGTTAGCGATTTTTAGCTTAACTTGCGTTAGAATGGCCCTACTTTTAGGGCCATTTTTATTTTAAATGAGCAAATTTATTATCCAAGTGAACGGGCCCGCTTATGGCACGTCGGCGAGTGTTAATGCCTTACGCTTCTCCCAAGCTGCACTTTTAGCTGGGCATCAGATTATCTGTGTGTTTTTTTATCAAGATGGCGTGTATAACTCCACAGATTTAAGCTTACCCGCCTCCGATGAAAATGATGTGATCAGTGACTGGAAACAGCTGGCGCAATCCCATCAGGTCCCGTTAGTCAATTGCGTTTCTGCAGCGCTACGTCGTGGCATTGTGAGTCAGCAAGATGCCAGCGAGAATGGCCTAAGCCACTGGAATGTGGGCGAGTCATTTATCATGGGCGGTTTAGGTGAGCTAATCACAGGTATTGAATCGGCCGATCGTTTGATCAGTTTTTAACTCTCAGGGCTACTATGAAAAAATTGTGTATTCTATTTCGCTGCTCGCCACATGGTACTGTTCGTGGCCGCGAAGGTTTAGATCTTGCCCTGCTTAGCGCTAGCTTCGAACAAGAAGTGAGTTTAGTGTTTGTGGATGAAGGTGTGTTGCATTTGATTAAAGAGCAACAGCCTGAGCTTATCGGTGCTAAAGATTACATATCCACCTTTAAAGCACTGCCGCTGTATGATATTGGCTTTGTGTTAGTCTGTAAGCAATCCTTAGCCGATTACGGCTTAAGCCATGGCTTACTGTCGATCCCAGTCACAGTGGTCAACGATGAAGCCATCACAGCCCATTTAAACCAAGTGGATGAGGTCTTAGTATTCTAATGATTTTACACCATATTCAAACATCTCCCAGTCGAGATAACGCGCTAAAACTTTGTTTACGTTACGCCTGTAAGGAAGATGCGATTTTATTATCGAGTGATGGTGTTAACGCGTTACTGCTGCGTCAATGGGCAATGGCATTATCACCCTTCAAGCTGATGGTTTTAAAAGACGATGTTATCGCACGTGGTCTATCCGAACGTTTAAAGAACGTGATGTTTATCGATTACAATGAGTTTGTGGCTCAATCATTACTCCATGACAAGGTGATAACGTGGTAAATCCATTGCAATTTAATGGCGCAGAAATCGCCCGTGACCATCAAGGTTATTTAAAAAATCTTAACGATTGGCAACCCGATATGGCCCTGTTGTTAGCGGCAGAAGAGCAAATTGCACTTACGCCTGCACATTGGGAAGTGATTAACTTTGTTCGAGATTTCTATCTCGAATATAAAACGAGCCCTGCTATCCGAGTATTAGTTAAAGCCATTGGCCAAGCCTTAGGACCAGACAAAGGCAATTCTAAATACTTATATACCCTATTCCCGATTGGACCTGCGAAACAAGCAACGAAAATCGCGGGCCTGCCCAAACCAGCTAAGTGTATTTAATGGCAAAGGGTTAAGTCATCACGTAAACATGACACAAACAAAAAGGCATGTTCCTTTGGGAAACATGCCTTTCTTTTTACTTGAACAAAGTTGATAGGGTTATTTGACGTTTTCTAACACAACCCAGATGGCTTTGCCTACGGTGGCGAGCATTACAGCAAAAAATACTGCAATCACAGCGGTATAGGAAAGCCAACGGAGATAGCGCTGGCCTTTATCCATAGTATTATTTTGTGTTCCATTAGCCTATTTGAGTCAAACCGCCCATGTAAGGACGCAGAACTTCAGGGACTGTGATACTGCCATCAGCATTTTGATAGTTTTCTAAAATAGCCACTAAAGTACGACCCACAGCTAAACCTGAGCCGTTTAACGTATGCAATAGCGCAGGCTTATTATCTGCTTTCACGCGGTAACGTGCTTGCATACGACGGGCTTGGAAATCCTTCATGTTTGAGCAAGAAGAAATCTCACGATAGGTATTTTGTGCTGGTAACCAGACTTCGATGTCGTAGGTTTTGCTTGAGCCAAAGCCCATATCGCCAGTACATAAAATCACTGTTCGATACGGTAAACCTAAACGCTGCAATACAGTTTCAGCATGACCTGTCAGCGCTTCAAGTGCCGCCATTGAATCTTCAGGCTTAACAATTTGCACCATTTCAACTTTATCGAATTGGTGCTGACGGATCAGACCACGGGTATCTTTGCCGTATGAGCCCGCTTCGCTGCGGAAACATGCAGTATGTGCAGTTAACTTTATTGGCAGCTCGTCTTCATCAACAATGCTATCGCGAACTAAGTTCGTTAATGGCACTTCTGCGGTTGGGATAAGGCTCAAGCCTTGGCCTTCTTCAGTCGCAGGTTTAGTGTGGAATAAGTCTTCACCAAACTTAGGTAGCTGACCTGTGCCGAGTAAGCTTGCCTCGTTAACCAGTAATGGCACATAGGCTTCGGTATAACCGTGCTCTGTGGTATGTAAGTCCAACATGAACTGACCAATAGCGCGGTTTAAGCGGGCGACTTGGCCTTTCATCACAATGAAACGTGAGCCAGTAATTTTAACGGCATTTTTAAAATCTAAGCCGTTTAGGCCTTCGCCTAAATCGATATGATCTTTAATCGGGAAATCAAAAGTGCGTGGCGTACCCCAACGTCTCACTTCAACGTTCTCTGTTTCATCGGCACCCATTGGTACTGATTCATCAGGCAGGTTAGGCATAGACATGGCAATGGCATTGACTTCTTCAAGTACGGCGGCCAGTTCAATCTTTTTGGCATCCAACTGTGAACCTAAATCGCCCACTTGCGCCATGATCGCGTCAACATCTTCACCACGGGCTTTAGCTTGGCCAATAGATTTGGAGATGGCATTACGCGACGCTTGTAATTCTTCGGTAGCCACTTGCAGTGACTTACGCTTTTCTTCTAATTGAATGAGATGAGCTATGTCTAAAATAAAGCCACGGGTAGCCAGTCGCTCAGCGGTAACTTCTAATTCGTTGCGCAAAAATTTAGGATCTAACATGTGATATATTCTTAATAGTTAAATGCGAGAAAAAACCAGTTGTTGACCTAAGTACACCATGAATAAACATAGACTTAGATTCAACACCACATTCAAAATCGCCTTCAGCCAATCCCCTTCTTGCATCAGCAACAAGGTTTCATTAGAGAAAGTCGAAAACGTTGTCAAAGCACCTAATAGACCGATACCTATAAGCGCTTTGAGTTCAGGGCTGATATGACTCATTTGCCCCAGAGCGTAAATTACGCCCATAAAAAATGAACCTATAACATTAACCAACAGTGTACCAAAAGGAAAACTGCTGCCAAATACTTGGATCATGAATATTGAAATAAGATAGCGTAAAACTGCTCCAATTGACCCGCCGAAAGCCACTAATAAGATGTTAGTCATATCTTTTGTTCTCACTGGCTTGATCTAACTGGGCTAATTGCGCCAATTTATCTTTGATCCGCTTCTCGAACCCTCGCTCAGTCGGAAAATAAAACTGTGCTGTTTGCAGGGATTCGGGGAAATAATTTTCACCACTGGCATAGGCATTGGCTTCATCGTGGGCATATCGATACCCTGCACCCATGCCGATGTCTTTCATTAATTGAGTCGGTGCATTGCGTAAATGGTGCGGTACTTCGACTTGCCCTGTTTCGCGAGCTAACTCACGCGCCGCCTTAAATGCGGTATACACAGCGTTGCTCTTCGGCGCGCTGGCAAGGTAAACAATGGCTTGTGCTATTGCTCGCTCACCTTCTGCGGGGCCAACACGGTGAAAACAATCCCAGGCATTCAGTGCGATAGTCATCGCCGCAGGATCGGCATTGCCCACATCTTCAGAGGCAATCGCCAGTAAGCGCCTTACCACGTAAAGCGGATCGCCACCGCCTTCTAATATTCGACAAAACCAATACAACGCGGCATCGGGTGCTGAGCCGCGAATGGATTTATGTACAGCCGAGATTAAATCGTAAAACTGATCACCGTTCTTATCAAAACCAGCAACTTGGTGTCCCGCCACTTGAATTAACATTTCAGTGGTAAAGGTGCCACCGTCGATGAGCATATCACTCATCAACTCAATAAGATTTAACGCTTTACGGGCATCACCATCACAAAGTTGTGCCAATGTGGTGAGCACATCGGTTGGCATTACAAATTGTCGTAGGCCTAAACCGCGCTCGTTATCTTTTAAGGCTTGAGTCACTATATGGGCGATTTCATCATGGCTTAACCGCTTGATAAGATAGACCCTTGCCCGTGAGAGTAAGGCATTGTTGATTTCAAAAGACGGATTTTCTGTGGTTGCGCCGATAAAGATCACTGTGCCATCTTCAATAAATGGCAGAAAGGCATCCTGCTGACTCTTATTGAATCGGTGGACTTCATCGACAAACAATAGAGTACGTTGGCCACGGGATTCTGCAACGGCTTTTGCTTGCTCAATCGCGGCGCGAATGTCCTTAACGCCAGAGGTTACCGCTGAAATGCGTTCAACGTGAGCATTTGAATAATGTGCGATTAATTCGGCTAAGGTTGTTTTACCTGTGCCCGGCGGTCCCCACAACATCATGGAATGGGCGCGCCCTGCTTCCAATGCTTTGCGTAGTGGTTGGCCCTCACCCAGTAAATGGGCTTGACCTATGTACTCGCCAATCGTTCTTGGCCGCATGCGCGCGGCCAAGGGACGAAAATCGGGCGCAAAATTAAACGATAAACTGCTCACGCGATAGCCTAATGCGCTGCTTTACGACGTTGATCATCAACATCGACGCTGTCTGGGATCACAAAGGTGAACAAGGCTTTGTCTTTATTTGTGATGGCTTGCTGATCGCTTAAATCAAACAGGCTTAAATTACCTTTATCATCGGCAACATTAAAGTTGACTAACTGGGCATTTTTGAAACACACATTGACGGACAATATGCCCGAATCAATCGCCTTAGGTTTGATCTCATAGCAATCTTGTTTCTTGGACACTGAATACTGTGACCAAGTCGCATCGTCGCGGTGGACGAGCAATGCGATGGGAGATGCATTGATTGCTTCAGCAAAATCCATGATGACCACCTCTTCGGCGAAAGGATTGTAGATCCACAAATCTTTACCATCAGCGACAATCTGCGATTCATCGGGCTGGGTTAAATGCCAATAAAATTGATTCGGATACGCTAAGGCAAAAATGCCAGACCCTGTTTGAATAACCTTTTTATTGACATCTGTTACGGTTTGTTTGAAATCGGCTTTTAGTGACGCGGTACCAATCAATTTTTCCCTGAGCTGCTGCGCATCATCGGCAAACACAGCCGCGCTAAATAGCAAAGGTGAAGCTAACAACACATCGCATAATCGTTTTTTCATTTTATTCCTTACCCTGTAAACCCTTGGGTGTATCAAAGCTACGCCTTAGCGCGGCTTAATAATGTTTTGGTGCTGGCGGCGCTAAGACTTCACGGTTACCGTTGTGGCCTTGAGCAGAAACAATACCTTGTGCTTCCATCTGTTCAATAATGCGGGCTGCACGGTTATAACCAATCTTAAATTTACGCTGTACGCTTGAAATCGAGCCGCGACGAGTTTCAGTCACAAAGGCGACTGCTTCATCGTATAACGGATCGTATTCTTCGTCTGATTCAGCGGTTTCACCAGGCAATAATACTTGTTCACCATCACTGGCACCGTTGAGGATTTCTTCGATATATTGCGGTTTGCCACGTGCGCACCAGTCGGCAACGACACGGTGAACTTCATGATCATCAACGAACGCACCATGAACACGATTCGGTACCGCGGTACCCGGTGGCAAAAATAACATGTCACCCATACCAAGCAAGGTTTCGGCACCCTGTTGATCTAAAATGGTGCGCGAATCGATACGAGATGACACTTGGAACGCCATACGTGTGGGAATGTTGGCCTTAATCAAACCTGTGATCACATCCACTGACGGTCTTTGGGTTGCCAAGATCAAATGTATGCCAGCTGCACGCGCTTTTTGGGCAATACGGGCAATCAACTCTTCAACTTTTTTACCAACAATCATCATCATGTCAGCAAATTCATCGACCACGACAACAATCGATGGCAGCTTATCTAACGCAGGCGCTTCAGGCTCCATGCTGTCGGATGACTTCCACATAGGATCTAAAATCACTTCGCCATTGGCTTTCGCTTCGGCAATTTTAGCGTTATAGCCCTTGATGTTACGCACGCCCATCATAGACATCAGCTTGTAGCGACGTTCCATCTCGCCGACACACCAACGCAGCGCATTGGCAGCTTCTTTCATGTCGGTCACGACTTCACATAGCAAATGCGGAATGCCTTCATAGACAGACAATTCCAACATTTTGGGGTCGATCATGATAAAGCGTACATCTTCTGGGCCAGACTTATACAGTAAGCTGGTGATCATCACGTTTACACCCACAGACTTACCAGAGCCTGTAGTACCGGCTACCAATAAATGTGGCATTTTACCAAGATCAACAACAACTGGGTCACCAGCAATATCTTGGCCTAACACCATAGTTAAGTTGGATTTACTCTCAGTAAAGGCGGCACAATCTAACACATCGCGCATAAACACGGTTTCGCGAAATTTATTGGGCAATTCGAGTCCGACATAAGCCTTACCCGGAATAACTTCAACCACGCGCACACTTTCAGCCAGTAATGAACGAGCTAAATCCTTTGATAGATTAGAGATTTTTGACGCTTTAACGCCCGGCGCTAATTCTAATTCAAAGCGTGTGATCACAGGACCTGGATACACACCCACTACATTGGCGATGATGTTGAAATCGGCCAATTTAAGCTCAACAAGGCGAGCGACTTGATCCAATTCCTCTGGACTGATCGGATTCTTCTTACGGTCAGGTATGTCGAGCAAGTTAATACTCGGCAGAGGATCCATCGGTTTTTTCGGTGCGGGTTTGTCTTCTTGTCCTGGCAATACCACAATGCCATCGACAATTTTAGCTTTTTGATCTTGCTTATTACGCTGCGCTTGATTCACTGCACCTGTTGACACTTTAGTATCAAAATCAATGACGTCATCATCGCTAAAACCGAGACTTTCATCGTCTTCATCTTCTGTAAATGCTTGACTGCTAAACACTGGCTCATTGTCATCATGATCGAATGAATGCGAATTAAAATCGGCACTGTCTTGCTCATCGGCATTTGAATGCTGAGGTTCAGCTAACCAAGGTGGCGCTTCAAAATTGCCATGGGCGGCCAAATCATCATTATCGATTTGTGGCTCAACCCGTTGTGCACTCTTACTTTTACTGCCATTCAAGCTTAGAATTTTTGCAAGCGCCGATAGTTTGTTTTTTGGCGACGAATTATTCTCAGTTTCAGTAATAATACCTTCTGGTTCAATGACCATATCATCAGTGGCAGCATATAGCGTTGGGGTTATCTCAGCTCTACGACCAATATGACGCTCACGCACCTTAGGCTTTTCAACTATGGGGGGCTTTTCTAGCACATATTGGGATTCACGGCGCTGTTTAAACTTATCCACCACGGACATAAAACCACGGGTATCCTCGGTTTCATGCTCACGCTTCATCGCCTGCGGCAATAATTTTAACTTTTTATAAATCCAAATAGAGACTAAGCCGATTTTCTCGACCACAGTCAGCCAGCTAATCCCAGTCAACAGCGTAAAGCCTGAGCCCAAGAAACACAGCAGTAATAAGGTAGTGCCGAGTTTATTAAAATACGGCAACATGGCTTGGCCTATGACATCACCCGCCACTCCGCCTGCCGAAAACTCGTAGATGTTGTTGGCATTCATGCTCGCCAAAGCAGAAAATCCCAGAATGATCAGTAAAAATCCAATCAATCTCAGGGCCACTGAAAAGTAATCAATTTCAAGTAAATGATGGGCGCGCTTGAACAATAACCAACCCGTCGATGCGACAATGATTGGCATGATATAAGCCGTAACGCCGAAGAAATATAACAGAATATCGGCAATCCAAGCCCCTACTGCTCCGGTCCAGTTTTTAATATCGCCTTGAAAATGCGACTGACTCCAACCAGGATCAGACGGACTAAAACTCGTCAATGCGAGCAAAATATAAGTGGCGAGAACACAACAAATGATGAGTCCGCCTTCCAGCAGACGTTGCAGGCCAGTGAGCGTGCGTACACTATTTCCTTGAGACAAACGACGTAATCCATAAAAGTGAAAACAGGTGGGCTAACGATACCAGAATCCCACTAAATGTGGAGCACATTAGCCTGTTTTTCTATACAGAATTGGTCATGATTGGCAAAATTTGGTCTATTGAGGTGTTTTAGTGTGCTTTTGGGGAGGAATGAGTTATTACACAAACACTTCCGTTAACAAATTTGTTTAAAAATGCCACAAAAAGAAGCCCCTAAGTTAGCAAACTTAAGGGCAATACAAGGCTAATAGCAATAGGCGTTAAATGAGATGGATATATCGACGTTACTGATAAATAAGGGGCCTAAGCCCCTTATTGTAAAACCAAACAATCAGGGTAATTAGATATCTGAGAGTAGATGATTTATCGCTACACGACTGGTGTGCTTAACTTCTTCCATCACAACATAAGTACGCGTGTCGGAAACAGAAGGCAATTTCAATAAAGTTTCACCTAACAAGCGACGATAAGCCGACATATCTGAAACACGAGTTTTCAGTAAGTAGTCAAAATCGCCTGAAACCAGATGACATTCTTGAATATCATCGAGTAGTTGCACTGCACGGTTAAACTTATCAAACACTTCGGGAGTATCACGGCTTAATGTGATTTCCACGAATACCAGTAGGGATGCACCCAAGAAATGAGGATTCACCAATGCGGTATAGCCATTGATGTAACCTTGCTTTTCGAGACGTTTTACTCTTTCTAAACACGGAGTTGGACTTAGTCCGACTCTTTTTGACAATTCCACATTTGAAATGCGGCCATCAAGTTGTAGTTCATTAAGAATGTTGCGATCGATGCGATCCAAGTCTTTTACAGGACTCTTTTTATTATATGCCATTTATTTAACCTTGCTTTATCACTAAAACAACATTTTATTCTACGTATGCCGAAAGTTCAGCAGCATAAACTGCGTCGCCGATACTATACTAGATATCCCTGAATTAATCACGTTCAGGTCACGATAAAATAACAATTATGCCCATTAAAAGTGGGATTTCAGGCAATTGAGGCTCAAAGATGATTATTGGTGTTCCCAAGGAAATTAAAAACCACGAATATCGTGTCGGTATGGTTCCTTCTAGTGTTCGCGAGTTGGCGATCAAAGGTCACGACGTTTTTGTTGAAACAAATGCAGGCATAGGTATTGGTTTTTCAGATCAAGATTATATTGATGCTGGCGCCACAATTTTAGCGACTGCTGCTGAAGTTTTTGCTGAAGCGCAGATGATTGTAAAAGTAAAAGAGCCTCAAGCAGTTGAACGCGCTATGTTGCGTCACGATCAGATTTTATTTACTTATCTGCATCTTGCTCCAGATTTACCGCAAACTGAAGATTTAATCAAAAGTGGTGCCGTATGTATCGCTTACGAAACTGTGACAGACGATCGTGGTGGCCTGCCTTTGCTTGCTCCTATGTCTGAAGTCGCTGGTCGTATGTCAATCCAAGCTGGCGCTATGGCGTTAGAGAAATCTTCTGGTGGCCGCGGTATGTTATTGGGCGGCGTACCGGGGGTTGAGCCTGCTAAAGTCGTCATTATCGGCGGCGGTATGGTTGGTACTAATGCAGCACAAGTGGCAGTTGGTATGGGTGCTGATGTTGTTGTGCTTGATCGCAGTATTGATGCTCTACGTCGTTTAAATGTGCAATTCGGTTCTGCTGTAAAAGCCATTTACTCAACTGCGGATGCAATTGAACGTCATGTTATTGAGGCCGATCTTGTGATCGGTGGTGTACTAATTCCTGGTGCTGCGGCGCCAAAATTGGTTACTCGTAGCATGATTTCACGTATGAAGCCTGGCAGCGCTATCGTTGACGTGGCGATTGATCAAGGCGGTTGTGTTGAAACTTCACATGCCACTACTCACCAAGATCCGACCTATATCGTTGATGATGTTGTGCATTACTGTGTTGCAAATATGCCTGGTGCGGTCGCTCGTACTTCAACATTTGCGCTTAATAATGCAACCTTACCGTACATTCTCAAGTTAGCAAATTTAGGCTATAAAGAAGCGCTGTTGCAAGACAAGCATTTTCTTAATGGCTTAAACGTCATGCACGGTAAAGTGGTGTGTAAGGAAGTGGCTCACGCCCTAAACTTAGCGTTCACATCTCCTGCGACACTATTAGTATAAGTTTTTAATTAACTTAACTTTTTATGTGGATTTAAGCTGGCTTTACTTAGTATGTAATTCAAATCGGTCTCGATACTATTGAGGCCGATTTTTTATTGGGTAGAAATAGGCTCCACTACGATCGCACCATCATATTTATACAAGCTCATCCCGTGCTTCATTTCGTGGTTCACACTTAAGCTATTTATTCACAGTAAAGTAAAACTGACACTCTCCATACTAAAACGGATGGACTCGATTAGTGCAATCTAAAAGAATCGCCCTCCAACACTTTACCCCCACAGGTAAATTCCCTACAATCCTTGCAATTTGCTAAAGGCACGGAGATAAAAATGAGCCAGGTCAGACATTGTAACTTATTGATTTTGGGTTCAGGCCCAGCAGGATATACCGCAGCCGTTTATGCTGCGCGTGCGAATTTAAAACCTGTGATGATCACAGGTATGCAGCAAGGCGGTCAATTAACCACGACGACTGAAGTTGAAAACTGGCCAGGTGACGCGGACGACTTAACGGGTCCAGCCTTGATGGAACGTATGCAGAAGCATGCTGAAAAGTTCGATACTGAAATCTTGTTCGATCACATTAACGAAGTCACCTTAACCGAGCGCCCTTTCCGCTTGAAAGGCGACAATGGCGAGTACACCTGTGATGCACTGATCATCGCAACTGGCGCTTCTGCCCGTTACTTAGGGTTAGAGTCAGAAGAAGCTTTCAAAGGTCGCGGTGTATCAGCCTGTGCAACCTGTGATGGCTTCTTCTATCGCAATCAAAAAGTCGCAGTTATCGGTGGCGGCAACACCGCCGTTGAAGAAGCATTGTATTTAAGCAATATTGCTGCTGAAGTTCACCTCATCCATCGCCGTGACACCTTCCGCTCAGAAAAAATCTTAATCGACCGTCTGATGGACAAAGTCGCCAATGGCAACATCATCCTTCACTTAGATCAAACCATGGATGAAGTGGTTGGTGATGCCATGGGTGTGACAGGTCTGAAGGTGAAGAGCACTAAAGATGGCTCGATCACTGACTTAGCCGTTGCTGGTGTGTTCGTCGCTATTGGTCACAGCCCTAATACCGGTATTTTTGAAGGCCAATTGGAAATGAACCACGGTTATTTAAAAGTTCAGAGTGGCTTGCAAGGTAACGCCACGCAAACCAGTATCGAAGGTGTTTATGCCTGTGGTGATGTGATGGACCAACATTATCGTCAAGCCATTACTTCTGCTGGCACCGGCTGTATGGCTGCACTCGATGCAGAGCGTTATTTAGACGCTAAAAAATAACTAGACTCGATTTTTCAACGAATAGCAGGCTTAGCCTGCTATTTTTTTAGGTCAAAATCGTTAAGCAATAGCAAAATTTTTTGCAGGCTGTGCCAATTAATATTGTTCACGCACGCACATTTCTTTCCTTTGCGATTCTTAATTCCGCACCACTTAGATAGTACTTATATAAGTTCTTAGGTAAGTAAAATTATTTCGTTAAGCCAAAAATGGCGCACAAAAAAAGGGACCAAATGGTCCCTTCTCTACAGCAACAAACTAATTTCTTAGTTTAACGCTTCTTTTGCTTTTTCAACTAAAGTTGCAAATACAACTTTATCGAATACAGCGATGTCAGCCAAAATCTTACGATCGATTTCGATAGACGCCTTTTTCAGACCGTTGATGAAACGGCTGTAAGACAGACCATTTTGACGAGCAGCAGCATTAATACGTGCAATCCAAAGTTGACGGAATTGACGTTTTTTCTGACGACGGTCACGGTAAGCATATTGACCAGCTTTAGTTACTGCTTGAACAGCAACACGGTAAGTACGGCTACGAGCGCCATAATAACCTTTAGCTAGTTTTAAAACTTTCTTGTGACGAGCACGAGCGGTTACACCACGCTTAACTCTTGGCATTTTCTAATCTCCTAAATTAAGCGTAAGGTAATTGACGCGCGATTGCTGGAACGTCAGCTTTTGATACTAAACATTTGGCACGTAAGTGACGTTTACGTTTAGTGCTTTTTTTCGTCAAAATGTGACGTAAGTGTGCTTGCTTGCGCTTGAAACCATTAGCGGTTTTCTTAAAACGCTTCGCTACACCCTTGTCTGTTTTCATTTTAGGCATTTCTAAAACTCCGCATTGGGATGTTTAATAAAAAGCAAGGCGAGCAAAGGCCATAGACCTTTGCTACTTTAAGTTTTGCCCTACTTATTTCTTTTTAGGCGCTAGCACCATAATTGCTTGTCGGCCTTCCATTTTCGGGAAAGATTCAACAACCGCATACTCGTCCAAATCAGCCTTGATACGGTTCAATAGATCCATACCTAGGTTTTGGTGTGCCATTTCGCGACCTCGGAAACGAAGCGTAATCTTCGCTTTGTCCCCGTCTTCCAGAAAACGTATCAGGTTGCGTAGTTTTACCTGATAGTCGTTTTCGTCAGTTCCAGGACGGAATTTAATTTCCTTGACCTGAACCTGCTTTTGCTTCTTCTTTTGTTCCTTGGCTGACTTAGCCTTATCAAAAAGGAACTTACCGTAGTCCATAATGCGACATACTGGAGGTTCAGCATTTGGGCTGATTTCTACTAGGTCTACACCTGCTTCATCTGCCAAATTCTGAGCATCTCTGATGCTTACCACACCAATAGCTTCACCATCAATGCCTGTTAAGCGTACTTCTGGTACACCTGTGATTTCTTCATTGATTCTATTAGGGGCCGGCTGACGCCCTGCTGTTTTTTTGATCTTTATGACCTATTCCTCCAACAATTTGAGACTACGGAGCGAAATCTGTTGATGGATTTTAGTGGCGAAATCTTCAAGTCGCATCTTACCTAAATCGATACCATCACGGGTACGCACCGCTACTTCCTTATTTTCCATTTCTTGATCGCCAACGACCAACAAATAAGGGACACGCCTTAAGGTGTGCTCGCGTATTTTAAAGCCTATTTTCTCATTCCTCAAGTCAAAAGACGCTCGAATACCTTGTTCTTTGAAGAATTTTACGACTTCTTCAACATAATCAGCCTGTTTATCGGTGATATTCATCACGACAACTTGCATTGGGGCTAACCAAGTTGGGAAACGTCCTGCATATTCTTCTATCAAGATACCCAAGAATCGTTCCAAAGAGCCTAAAATAGCACGATGGATCATCACTGGGGTCTGACGGCTGTTATCTTCGGCAACGTAAGTTGCACCAAGACGGCTTGGCAACGCATAATCGAGCTGCACAGTACCACATTGCCACGCTCGGTCCAAACAATCGTGTAAAGTAAATTCGATTTTGGGTCCGTAGAACGCGCCTTCGCCTGGCAAAATAGTGAATTCAATATTATTGGCACGCAGAGCTTGCTTAAGTGCTTCTTCCGCTCTGTCCCACATCGCATCGTCACCGATACGTTTCTCTGGGCGAGTCGACAGTTTTACTACGATATTTTCAAAGCCGAAGGTAGCGTAAGTATCGTAAACCATCTGGATACAGGCACTCACTTCCTCTTGAACTTGGCTGTCAGTACAGAAAATATGGGCGTCATCTTGCGTAAAGCCACGTACACGCATTAATCCGTGTAACGAGCCTGAAGGTTCATTACGGTGACAGCAACCAAATTCCGCCATACGCAATGGTAGATCACGGTAAGATTTCAGCCCTTGGTTGAAGATCTGCACGTGGCCAGGGCAGTTCATTGGTTTGATAGCGTATTCGCGGTTTTCGCTGCTGGTCGTGAACATGGCTTCTGAGTATTTATCCCAGTGACCAGAACGTTCCCACAACACGCGGTCCATCATTAATGGACCTTTCACTTCTTGGTAAGTGTATTGGTTTAGCTTACGGCGAATGAATCTTTCTAATTCGAGGAAGATGCTCCAACCGTCGTTATGCCAAAACACCATACCCGGCGCTTCTTCTTGCATGTGATACAAGTCGAGCTGCTTACCGATTTTACGGTGGTCACGCTTAGCCGCTTCTTCAAGACGGGTTAAGTGTGTGCTCAGGGCTTTTTTGTCGGCCCAAGCGGTACCATAGATACGTTGCAACATCTTGTTTTCTGAGTTGCCACGCCAATAAGCGCCGGCAATGCTCATTAATTTAAAATGCTGGCAGAAACGCATGTTAGGTACGTGCGGTCCACGACACATGTCAGTGTATTCTTCGTGATGATACAGCGCAGGCGTCGCGTCTTTGCTGATGTTCTCATCCAGAATGGCAATCTTATAATCTTCACCGCGCGCAGCGAATGTATCACGGGCTTCTTGCCAGCTAACGACACGTTTTACTACGTCATAGTTGGTTTTTGCCAGTTGAAGCATGCGCTTTTCTAATGCGTCGATGTCATCTTGAGTCAACTTGTGCTCAAGGTCGATATCATAGTAGAAGCCATTATCGATAACAGGACCAATCGCCATCTTGGTTTCTGGCCACATTTGCTTAATCGCGTGACCTAATAAATGCGCGCAAGAATGGCGAAGAATTTCAACACCTTCTTCGTCTTTGGCGGTAATGATTGATAGCTCAGCATCGGTTTCAATGAGATCGCAAGCATCTTTTAATTCGCCATTAACGCGGCCAGCGATACAAGCTTTCGCTAAACCAGGGCCAATATCGGCGGCAACATCGAGGGTCGATACAGCATGAGCAAACTCGCGTTTGCTACCATCGGGAAGTGTAATTACAGGCATGAAATGTCCTTTCCAGTGGTGACCCACACGTAGGGCCACTTGGTTTTAGTTAATGTAAGAGAAATGCTCGCTAGGTTAAGACAGTACAGGAGTCTTAGCCGCCTTGCGTAGCAGGGCGTTTATTCTAAGGGATTGTAGCTAAAAGGCGCAAGCATATTGACCAGAATTGGGATTGGAAACAAAAAGCAAATTCATGATTTTGCAGTGTCTTGGTAACTTCTTGGTCATCTAACTCCCCTATTCTAGCGCCAGTTTATTGGGCATCACTGAAAACATGACAAGGGAGTTGATATGTTGAACTGTATTCTACTGGCTGTAACACTCACGCACACAGCAACCGCTTTACCTGAGCCGCAGGTGAAAATCACAAGCAAATCTTTGATTGATACTCAAGTGTTACTCGTTGATATTAAAAGTGAACTTGAGCAACAGATGCAGCGTTTAACGCTGGATATCACCCAAGATGCCCGCGATGGCGTGTTACACAGCAATGAAATGGAGGGGTTAGTGACGGCAAAGGACTAGTTTTTAGAAGAGATAATGATCCAACAAGAAAATATTTAACCAGAAGGTCTATCATGACTCTGCTGTATACTCAAATAGGAAGCACATAAAGCGCACTCAGGTTTCGAATATCGACAAAGCGCAGACAATATAAGCGTACGAAGTGTGAGATGCGTTGATTGAGCAGAGCGATTCGCTCTATTGGCGATAAGGAGTTGCACCATGAGAGTCATGAACAAAGTTATTGCTTGTCCCCACTGCGGGCACCATCAAGATATCAGTATCGATGCCAGCTGTGGAGACCAAGATTATTACGATGACTGCCGAATTTGTTGTAATCCGATTCACTTACGCTTACACATCGATGAATCGAGACGAACGGTTGAGCTGTATATCGATTCAGACGACGAGCAAATCTATTAAACGAGATTGCACTACCCGCTGCGATGTCACTAAACTAACGTGCTTGTTCGTTAAAACGCCTGGCCAGCACGCGCTCGACTGTGTCGACGATAATTTGTGTTTGGCTGTCGATCTCAATATTGAGTTCATCACCCACTTTATACTGACTTAAATTGGTCAGTTTTAGGGTTTCAGGAATTAAGTGCAACTTAAAACCGGAGTCACTCACCTCGCCAACCGTTAAACTACAGCCATTAACGCCAACAAAACCTTTATAAAAAATGTAATCCATCCATTTAGGCTCAATGCCCAGTGTCAGATCATAATGCTGTTCTGTATGGCTAATATCGATGACTTTGGCCTTAGTATGGATATGGCCAGAGAGAATGTGCCCACCAATTTCACTACCAAAAGTTAACGAACGCTCAACATTAACGCTTTGACCTATAGACAAATTAGCCAGATTCGTCAGTCGCAAGGTCTCTTCCACTACGTCGAAAAATACCCTATCATCAACGACCTGAGTCACAGTAAGACATACCCCGTTATTTGCCACACTTGCACCAATCGCAAGTCCCTCATGCAAATCAGGTTCGAACGCTACCTCAAGGGTATTTAGGCCATCTTTCTTATGTATTGCAACCACCTCGCAGGTGGCTTGAACTATACCTGTAAACATTTTCTGCTCGCTTAATCGTTAAAGGCTGTATTTATGAATCATTCAGGCTATCAAGCCAAACGTTTAATCCAATTGGCGCTGCCGGTGCTAATAGCTCAGGTCACTCAGACCATGATGGGCTTTATTGATACCGTTATGGCGGGCCGTGTTAGCGCGGTTGATATGGCCGCTGTCGCAGTCGGCACTAGCCTTTGGTTACCCGCTATTCTGTTCGTCCAAGGTTTGCTGATGGCTTTTACGCCTTTATTTGCCCACTACAATGGCGCGAATAATCAAAAAGCCATCCAACCTTTGGCCTTTCAAGGTGCCTATCTTGCCATCATTGGCGGCATTGGCGTGATGGTTTTCCTTGCATCAGCCCCCTTTGTGCTTAGCCACATGGACTTGGAGCCTGAATTATACCGCTTAACCATAGGATATCTCGACGGTATTTTATGGGGCGCGCCCGCATTTGTGCTTTATCAAGTGCTACGCGGCTGCAGTGAAGGTATATCCTATACCTTACCGACCATGGTCATTGGTTTTGTCGGTCTAGCCGTAAATATCCCCGCTAACTATATTTTTATTTATGGACACTTTGGCGTACCGGCAATGGGCGGCGCAGGCTGTGGTATCGCCACTGCTCTCGTATTCTGGGCCATGCTAGTTGCCATGACCATTTACATGCAGTTACATAAAAAATTCGCGGCTTTAGCTCCCTTCAGTAAATTTCATCGTCCAGACTTTGAAACTATGAAGAAAATGACCAAACTCGGCATGCCGATAGCAATGGCGCTGTTTTTTGAAGTGAGTTTATTTGCCATCATAGCGCTGTTACTCGCGCCACTTGGCGCAACAGTGGTCGCAAGTCACCAGATTGCGCTCAACTTTTCTGCCATCGTATTTATGCTGCCGTTATCGATAGGTATCGCGGTATCGATTCGGATTGGTTATTACTTAGGCCGTGATCGCGCTGATATTTCCGCTGTGGTCACTAAAGTGGGCTTATGGCTGGCACTATCCCTTGCTCTAACGACAGCGGTCTTGACCGTCTTATTTAGATTCCAAATTGCGAAACTTTATAATGGTGATCCTGAAGTGGTTGCCTTAGCCGGCAGCTTGATGTTGATGGCAGCCCTGTATCAATTATCTGATTCAGTTCAAGTGGTCGCAGCGGGTGCTCTTCGCGGTTATAAAGATACACGCAGCGCCTTTTATATCACGCTGTTTTCCTACTGGGGGATTGGTATGTCACTCGGTTATACCTTAGCTTATACGGACCATATCGTTCCCGCGATGGGCGCCCATGGATTCTGGGCAGGATTGATTGCGGGCTTGACCTCAGCAGCGCTGTTATTTTTCATTCGTCTGCGTTACATCCAAAAGTATGGTGTGCATTTGAGCCTTATTGAAGGTGACAGTGTTCACCATTGATTGCATTAATGGCGAGCGACAGTGCTCGCCTTTTGGTTTATCAGTTTGATTTCGATGCGTTCTCTGAAGTAAAGCGAATAAAAAATTGCGGTTTTATCGGCGGCATTGTTGAAACACTGGGCAAGTTGCACAGCAATTCACCATTTGACGACAAATTTGTTTTTTTTGCTTGCCAGCCCTGCGCTATGCCCCTAATATAGCGCTCGTTCCAAGGCGCAACGCTTTTGAATAGCTTGTTAAATTTTGCGATGCACCCGTAGCTCAGTTGGTTAGAGCACTACCTTGACATGGTAGGGGTCGGTGGTTCGAGTCCACTCGGGTGTACCACTCTCTTCACAGAGTATAAAAAGTGAAATTCAAACAGTGCACCCGTAGCTCAGTTGGTTAGAGCACTACCTTGACATGGTAGGGGTCGGTGGTTCGAGTCCACTCGGGTGTACCATTTCTTATTATGTATTTCATTAATCCCCCCCTGCTTATCAAGCTAAATACAATTAATCTGCCTTTTAAAGCAGGTGTTTATGGTTTTCACTGCCTTTATCTTTTGATTTAAAATTCATTCCCAAATATCTCAAAGTTCAAAATCCAAAGTAATATCCTGTGCTAAATCAAATATTCGCAGTGGTATTTCTGCGCCCTCTCCAATCCTTTTAAACGAGCGGCCTAAAAATTTTTGACTAAGTACGGCATCGAACAGACACTCGACGGTTAAGGTCGCAGAATAATGCATTCAAAGTCTGTTCGTTGAAAATAGCGTTCAGACAATCATCTGCAATTATCATCACCGCTCAATAGTGAGCGATCCTATCTGCATTTAGCGAGGAAATCCCAATGTCGAATGAAGGTTATCATGAACCCATTACTGAACTCACCGATAAAACCAAGGACATGCACCGTGCACTTACGTCACTGATGGAAGAGCTTGAAGCAATAGACTGGTATAACCAAAGAGTTGATGCGTGCAAAAATAATGAGTTGAGAGAGATACTTATACATAATCGAGACGAAGAAAAAGAACATGCTGCAATGCTACAAGAATGGATAAGGAGACAAGATCCGAGCTTTGATAAACAGCTAAAACATTACCTTTTTACAGATACGCCTGTTGCTCACACAGCTATTGTTCACAAATAAGTATTCAATCTGGCTGTTTGAGCAAGCCATTTTCGTGAGCAAACGCCTTTAGTCACTAAGCTGCCGTTCTTATAAAACAAACCTCTGCATGTGTTATTGCACCATTTAGCTCATTTCATACAGCCTTGCAGAATACTAGCGTGCAAATGTATTACTACGGACACTGTATTCTACGGACTTAGTGACTTTCATTTTTAGCGTGAAGGACTTCACCTAATGCTACCTTAACGAAATATCTTGCGTGTAAATCTTAGGCGTATAGGACCTTTCAATCTCAGAATGGCGAGCACTGCCGTGCAAGAAAAACGAGCGATGTCAGCCATTTTTGAACGACTAAAAACATCACTCACTATTTTTAGCTACCTACGGCAGTTAGAAATGACGACTCAATATTGAGGTCGTACATAACTTAGGCTTTATCGCTCAAATTTTACCGAGTAAAAGGAGTATAACGAGGAGCAATACTACCAAACCTAATCCACCGCTCGGGCCGTACCCCCAGCTCTTACTGTGTGGCCAAGTCGGAGCCACACCGATCAGCATCAGAATCAAAACCACCAATAATATTGTTCCTATACTCATAAGAGTCTCCTAGACATTATGGATATAACTCGAACCAGAAATCTTAATCAATATGACTAAGATTCTTTTAAATACCCACATAAAGCTGCCAAACTTTATGCTTAAGGCGCTTACTTAATTGTAAAAGCCTCTGACATCAACTGTGTTTGTCGGCATCCTTAGCCGCTTCTTTTACATTACCAATTGCTTTTTGAGTTTTACCTTTTATCTGTTTCTGAACCCCTTTCATCTGCTGTTTCGGGTTGCCAACTATCTCACCAATTTTTTGCTGCACTTTGCCTGCAGCATCTTTTATTGAACCTTCTATTTGGTCTTTGTTCATGGTCAATTTCCTTTTGTTTTTGATATAACATCTAAATAATAATGAGCGCTAACAATCAGCTATGAGCTATTTTTCATTTTAGTAAATAGCGTTTAGCAAACATCTAAATATTTTTAGTAAATATCTTAGTTGGTAAAATATCAGTAAAGCGACATAAAAATTAGACTAAAATTAATTCCGCGGTATTTTCATAAAATTGTGTGACTGGCTCTACATCAATCACGCCGCGTCAACTTAGGTATTAACGCTACAATATGACATTGGTTTGAATAGGAAAATATTTTGTAGCAATCTTGAATTTTATTTTAAACATATTGTGGTGATCATTTTATTTACTGAAAATTTAGTATTAATCATGACTGAATTCCATTATTTAATTATCTAGTGATTTTTCAGTTAAAGCGACATCTTAATGATGAGCCACAACATCAAGATAAATAACATAAAATATTTTATTAAGACAAAGATTACCCATTAAAGGCATATCAATCTAAACTCTGTATCCAATTTATAATTTATCTAAAAGTGTGTCTGTGCGATAGCGTACACATTATAAATATTTTAATCCGCAATTTAACTAAAAACACAATGAAACATCATCTGATACCTAATGTAGCTACATTTTGGCATATTATAGATGCCATTAAACATATGAATATTCAGTGAATAAGCTCAGAAGGAACTAAGAGGTATAACTCTAAAACGTTAAAATGTTCTAGAGGTGTTTATAGCATCTTGTAGAGCTTAGAAAACCACAGCTGGTAGTCTAAGGTTGTTTAGCACCAATTAGCCTCAACTGCTGATTTTTACAATAATGCTTCTATATTCGCAAGAAGAACACGATAACCTACGTTACCATAAAATATTTGTCTACCTTCGTCGATAATATAGCTTGGACTGCCTTGTAGATTTTGTTGTGTTGACTTTTGATAGTTGCTCATTAATGCGGCTATAGCTGAACCATCATGAACGCTTGAGATGATTTTTTTCTGTTCCAGCCCATAGAAATCAACCAGATCATAAAGTATTTCAAGCTTACCAATATCCAATGCGTCGATAAAAAATGCACTCCGAAATTTCAATGCCATATCGATACTGGTGTTTTTGTCATAGATAAGTTCAATGGCTTTAAGCACTAAATGAGCATTGGCCGACGTTGTCGGTCTGACTTCTGTCCATATTTTTGAGTTTGTGGGAACATCATCACGGATAGATGCAGATTTATGTACATGCTCTGCAAAACCATTATATTGACCTTTCTGTTTCCATTGCGTCTCAATTTTTGTTTGAACATCACCAAATATATCAAGATAATGATATTTAAAATGAATTTTATTTTCTAACTTTTGATTTAACTCCTCAATACGTTGTTGTGCAACCCAAGCCCACACACAAAGAATATCAGAATAGTAATCAATGATCAGGGGTTGATTCATGTTAATCCTTAATAAGGTGGCAGTTTAAGTCATACACTCTAGTTTCAAGGCTAATCAATAATTATTGTGATGGCAGATCTACTTGTTACCCACATGAAGTCACGATTTCAATATCTGAACTACTGAATAAATACCTAAGCTACACAGAGCAATAGGTACAAGGATGTGATTTTTAGCAGACATGCTAGAAGTCATCAATTTTTTTCATATTACGTGCCAGCAATCGCTTTTCAGCTTCTTCAAGGGACAGTATATTGCTAAGAAATTCAGTTACGGAAGGTGCAGAACTGCAGTTTTGTAGATATTCAAACAGCCCTACAATATTTTTATGATACTCAAGTGTGGCCATCGCTATTTCATCCGTATCCATCCTCTTAAACGGATGTTCACCTATGGTGTTAAAAGGAATAGTGGTTTTTTCATAATAATGCCGACAATAAGTGTTAAGTGCATTGCTATTGCCATTATCTTCGAACTGTCTGATAACCAGAGCCATTTTTTGCTCGTGGGCTGAAATATACTCCAACAGTAATCCGCTTCTTTCGCTATCATTTGTAAGTGCGCAATGTGCCGCAAATGCATGCAGCTGTTGGTGTATATTTCTAGTCCATTGCATAACATCATAAAGCGTTTCTATTTGCATATTATTCTCCTCAAAACGGGAGTCCTTGGTCTTTACTGTGAAAAATGAATCACTTTTCTATGCATTGATGAAAGTAAACTTACTAAACAAGCCCATATTTACAATGGCATTATTTCTCATTAAAAACGCAGTTTTGAAATGATTATTGACTAAATAGTCAAATGCTGATGGCTATTATTGATATGAATTGTTGACATCTTGTCATCAACATAAAATACTTTATAAGTCC
Source organism: Shewanella sp. NKUCC06_TVS (assembly GCF_019345515.1). Lineage (NCBI taxonomy): Bacteria > Pseudomonadati > Pseudomonadota > Gammaproteobacteria > Alteromonadales > Shewanellaceae > Shewanella > Shewanella sp. NKUCC06_TVS. Next base: position 135,177 of record NZ_JAHKQX010000005.1, read on the forward strand.
AACAACGGCTTAATCTATGTAACATCTGGTCTTTAGCTTAAAAAGCTGGCGATAAGCCACAACCTTGTAATAAGGCTAATGGCATGAGTATACCTATATTTTTCTATTGACTCTGTTCGTTGCCGCACTGATTGTTGACAATACAATGCGCACAAGAAAGAAGGAAAACTACCAATACAATATGTTGCCATTTCATAACTTGATTGAAGGGCATCATCTTCCCGCTTTAAGTTAATAACAGTATTTGATTTGGAAACGAACCATAGGTGAGTTAGCCCAATATTTACTGATGTCAGAACTGAGTCGTTAATACGCACTAAACGAGCTATTAAAATATTTAGAATAACAATAATAGAAGATACAAAAGGAGTCGCCGATAACTCGGCTACTCCTTTTACTTAGCGGACAATTTAAAAGCGGTAATTAAAGCTCAGGGTCACATTACGTGGAGTTCCGTAATGATACACGCTATATGCTTCGGACATTGAGGCAGAGGCAGTCATATAAGCATAGTATTTTTCGTCTAATAGGTTCTCTACGTTAAGTTGCAGATCCATATTGTCAGTGAGGTTATAACGAGCCATCAGGTTGACTAAAGAGTAAGCATCCTGATCGATTTTCACTGTCCCCCCTTCAGAGTAACTATCACTCTGCCAGTTAATACCACCACCCACGGTCAACTCAGGCAGGTAATCGACAAACTGATAAGTTGTGAATAGTTTAAACTGTTTGCGAGGGCTAGTAGTCGCCACTTTTTTTCCGTCAGCATCTTCCGCTGTAAACTGCGAATAGCCAGCCGTGATATTCCACCCATCGATAAACTCCCCCACCACTTCTAACTCAAAGCCTGTACTCTCAGTACCTTGAGCAGCTTTGTAATAAGTGGTTGGAGTACCGTCAACAATGATAGTTCCAGCGGGTGTTGCCAGATTATCCTGTTCAATCTTAAACAGTGCCACTGCGGTATGCAGACGATTATCTAGATAAGCGCTCTTTAAACCGATTTCATAGGCTTTACCTTCGAGTGGATCTAAATAATCACCGTTAATATCCTTACTGTTCTGCGGATTAAATATTTCGGTATAACTGGCGTAAACACGATGCTCTTCGTTTATGTCATACAAGGCGCCAACATAAGGAACGAACACACCATCATCACCAAAGTTGGTATCAGTACCATAACTGATCCCTTCGCGGTTCCAACTAGAAATACGGCCACCGGCAATCACTTTTAAATCATCGGTAAGTGTTAGCCGAGTTGCTGCGTAGAAACCTTTCTGCTCGGTATCCATATTCAACTGGCGATTGGCGTTTGTTGACCATTCAGGCTCTTCAAAGGCGTTGCTTTGCCAATCATAAAAGTTTTCAACTGCCTTTGAGTCCCAGCCTGTCATATTCTCACGGATGGGTTCATAGGTATCAGCATAGGATTTCTGTTTGCTGTATAAGGCACCAGTCACAAATTGATGCTCACGGTTAAAGAGTTGGTAATCGCCTTTCAACTGAAAATCGAAATTATCAGAGTTACTTTCACCATGGCTGTGATAACGCTGACCGCTCAAACCTGCACCGGTTTCTTTATTCAGCAAGCCAGACATATAGATCATTTTGGTGGTGGTTTCATATTCCATGCGATTATAGTTCGCCACCAACTGCCAACCATTGCTGAAATAATGGTTCAAGTTAGCAAAATAGTTGATGTTAGTCGTTTCCCAACGGCTCCAATCTGCCGCTGTTGTAGTAGAAACATCCCAATCAGTAGCCGAACCATCGCTGAATACTGCTGGTAACGCACCCCACATCGCTCCTTTGGGGTTGTTGTTATTGTAACTACCGCCAACGCGCAGCATAGTGTTGTCAGTAATGTCTGAATCAATTACGCCGTAAAGAATGGTCTTACGGTCTTGATAAAGATCCTGATAAGAATCGCTATTGACATATTTCGCGACCATGCGACCGCGCACACTGCCACTGTCGTTAAGGCCATTAGAAACATCTGCGGTAACTTGTTTTTTATCCCAGCTACCCGTAGCAACATCAACATAGCCCTTAAGTTCGTCACTGTCGGCATGTTTGCGTACTAGGTTGATTGAAGCAGAAGGATCCCCTGCCCCCGTTAGTAAGCCTGTTGCACCACGCACCACCTCTACACGCTCATACAGAGAGATATCAGACACAGTCTCACCTGCATCGCCACCCAAACTCCAAGATAAAGGTACGCCATCAATCTGGTAATTCTGAACCGCAAAACCACGGGCCATAAAGCCATTTCGAACGTTATCTGTTTTAGATGAAGACAAACCTACTGTGTTATTAACCACATCAACAACGGTATTGAGTGCCTGATCCTGGATCCGTTCAGCGGTCAAGATGCTAACTGACTGTGGCGTTTCCTGCAGTGACAGCCCTAAGCCTGTGGCGGTATCAATAGTTCGACTCACAGTGTACTTGCCCATCACTGTGATTTTTTCAATATTTTGATCATTTGCATCTGCAACAGAAGACGGCTCTGCAGCCAAGACTGACAAAGGGTTTAATGCCAAAGTAATGGCAGACGCGAGAGGTAGTAGATAAAAGCGCATAGTAATTTAGGGAGTTTATTTAGGATGAACATACGGTAACACTATTGCGAATCACTTTCATTTGTATTTTGGTGATGTATATAACAAATTCATCATTTATTAATGAGGAATAAACGTCCCCGTTGTGTTTATGCCTTCAAAAGTGAGCGTTTACGGTGAAAAAGGTTATTCTTTACCCGTATTCGGTTAATCATTCTTAATCTACGCCACTAAAAGCGACCCTGAGATTATTACTCCATAGGATCGCCATTAGTGTTTAGTTTTTATCTCATCAGTGTGTCTGTACTATTAGCTCGGCAGGCAGAGGCCACTTTGCCACTTGCCACTCACCTTGCCAATTCTCTATCGATATCCACAGACTATCGGCGGAGGTTAGTGTCTTAGCTGCGATGGCGTGTACGTGTTGGCCATGCTTATTACCGTGTAAAATACCATTCTCGCTGCGCTGTAAATCTGCTATTGGCAAAGCCTGCATTCCAATATTGGCATAGCCTTGGCGTATATTGCCTACCTCACCTTTTTCAAAAACCAACATAAAATCTTTCACATAGTCATCATGATGCACATAGGGTGCTTTTAGATCTAAGGGTAAAGGGGCTATTTTAAATTCACCTAACTCTTGAGTCTGCCAGGCCGGTGGAAATGTAGGTGTTAGCGACTGATACAAAAACAATAGGGGGAGCAATAGAATAAACCCACTCAGTTTATATTTATTTTTTTGCCAAAAAGTTGAATGAATGAAAGCCATTAACGTACCTCCTCTAACCTATCTGTCACAGTACTGGGGGATTCCATTTTTTTAATTGCACGCACATTACGCAGTCCCCACATCATAAATCCCGTGATTGACATACCCGATAGGATCACCCCAAAAATAAACCAAATGATTTTTGTCCAGATACCACCGAAGGTACCGTAATGCAAAGGATCTGCGATATGCATTAGCGTTTGTATTCCTGTCATCGTCTCGGGTGATGCCGTTTTTGCAATCTCCCCCGTCCAAGGGTTAATGCTGAGGTTGTAAGAATACTGATCGTAAAAAATGTGATCGCCGCTACCACTCAGATGATACATGTCACGATTATGCTCTGGTTTCATCACATAGCTTGGTTGAAAGTCTGGAAAGTGCGTTTGCGCTAATGTTAAGGCTTGTGCAAATGACACGCTTGGATCAACGGGATTCACATCACCCTTTTGGATAAAGGGCAATTGCTCAGCAGCAACCAATGGCGCATGTGGCTCGATATCAATATCTGCATGCCAAAAAATGGCTTGGACTAAATACCATAATCCGGTAACGGCCATAATCGCGATAAACCAAATAGACCACACACCAGACAATTTATGCAAATCGGCCAATAGTGTCTTTTTACCTTGACTCACTCGCAATTTCGGAGCAAAAAAACTTCGCCAAAAACGTTTATAAACAATGAGTCCCGTCACTAAAGACGCGAGCATAAACAGCGCCATCGAACAGACAAGGTAATAGCCCAAGCTGTAACCGCTTTGCCAAGGAAATAATAACCAAGCATGCAAAGATCTGATAAAGCCGGCAAATGTCATGCCTTCATTAATCTGTTGGATCTCACCAGTGTATTGATTGACATAGGCCATGGCATAGGGTTTATCAGCGTCACTGAACATGATCACATTGACCATATAAGGTTCTAAGGTCATAGCACCAGAGACTGCCGCACTTGGGTAGGCTTCCTCAACAATCGTCATTAGTTCACTAACCGGTTTTACGGGTAAATCATTAGGGTTCAACGCCCTCGATGCAGGATTCGTTAACCAAGTGATCTCATGACTCAGTACCGCAATCGTCCCCGTCAAGCAGATAAAACAAAATAACAACCAAATTGGGAGCGACACCCAACCATGCAACATAAACCAGAATCGGTTACTGATCTTCGCCATTTGTGACTTTCCTAACACTTATCGTATTTCGCGAGTGTAAAGGTAATGCAAATTGTTATCAATACGATGTGCTGGGAATTGTTTTCAATTAGAATGCCGGTCACAAAATACTATGATGGGGAATCATGATGGATAAAACCTTGTTAGCAGCGCTCATTTCGAGCCTATTGTTAGCGCCGAGTTCCTACGCCGACGAAACTCAATCTGACGCAGACGCCAATATCGAAGTGATCAGTATTAAAGGTAGTCGTTTAGATAAAGCTGCTACAGCAACGGGCTTACCTTTAACACTGAGAGAAACACCGCAGTCAGTGACGATTATAGATCAAGAATTTATTCAGAGTTTTTCTCTTAACAATGTTGCTGACTTAATGTTTTTAACACCGGGTATTTCTGCACAGAAAGCAGAAACTAACCGCTACTTTTTTAGCGCCCGTGGTAATCCAATCACTAACTTCCAATTTGATGGTGTGCCTGTTAACTATTCTAGTTTCTTCAATGATGCTTCGACCGATACAGTTATCTTCGATCGAGTAGAAGTGGTTCGTGGTGCAACCGGATTATTAACGGGTGCAGGAGAACCCTCGGCCGCCATCAACCTCATTCGTAAACGTCCAAAATCTTCACCAGGGGGTTACCTCAGTGCAAAAGTAGGTTCATGGGACAGTTATCGTGTAGAAGGTGATAGTTCAGTGGACATAACAGAAGATGCCGATGTCCAAGCACGTTTTGCCGCCGCCTATGAAAAATCAGATAGTTTTACCGATCTAGCCGAAGATGAAAATCTGCAAATTTATGGAGTCGTTACTGCAAGATTAAGTGATAGCACATTATTCACTTTGGGCGCGGACTATAGTGACCGCGATCCTAAAGGCTCCACTTGGGGAGCGCTGCCACTGTTTTATGCCGACGGCAGTTTAGCGAGTGACCTTCCCCGTTCGACGACCACTGCAGCATCTTGGTCTAGTTGGAAACGCCATGGTGCGAACGTTTTTTCTACTTTAGAACACAACTTTGATAATAACTGGGAACTCAAACTCGACATAGAACATCGTGAGGATAAGATGGATGGACACTTGCTATATTTATATGGCTCCCCAGATAAAATCACAGGTTTGGGGATGAGTGCATTGCCTATGATCTACCAATCAACCCGTAAGCAAGATGCGGCGCGAATATTTGCTTCAGGGCCATTCGAACTATTGGGTCGAGAACATAAACTAACAACCGGCCTACTCTATTCAAAACAAGATATTAGCGCCGACTCTTTCTACACCACAGATGTTTTAAGCATAGGCAATTTCTTTGAGTGGGATGGCTCGATTGCAGAGCCAAATTATCCATCGATTCCCACCAATGAAGAGACTGAAGAGATCCAAAAAGGTGCCTATATTGCTACCCAACTCAATTTGCACGATCAGGTCACACTGCTGTTAGGAAGCCGTATCAGCCAATATAAAGTCGATCCAGGTTATGAGCACAATGATGTCATTACGCCGTATGCGGGATTGATTTACGATATCAGTGACAGTGTGTCGATTTATACCAGTTACACTGAGATTTTTCAGCCTCAAGATGCCAAAGATGCTAATAACAAACGCTTAGACCCGACAACTGGCAATAATATTGAACTTGGCAGTAAAGCCGATTTTTTCGACGAAAAACTCACCGCCAGTGTTGCAGTGTTTAAAGTTCAAAAGGAAAATGTGGCGGAAAAAGATCCTAACATTAAAGACCCACTTCCTGATGGTAGCTTTCCAATGCGCGCTGTGGATGGCACCAGTAACCGTGGTTTTGAAATGGAACTAACGGGTAGACCCACAGAGGATTGGGATCTGTACTTCAGTTACACCTACAGTGAATCTGAAAAAGCCGATGGTTCGGCCTTTGGCACACATTTGCCTAAAAACTTAGTACGCTTATCTTCGCTCTATCACTTTGATGGCGCTCTAGAAGATCTCACATTAGGTGGCAACTTAAGCTGGCAGAGCAAGATTTATGTAGAAAACGCGGGGCCTAACGGCGAAAGCTCTGAACAAGCCAGTTATTTCCTTACCAATCTTATGGCAAGTTATCAACTCACTGATGATGCGATTGTTCGTTTGAATATTCGAAACTTGTTTGATGAAAAGTACTACTCTAGTATCGATTTCTACAATCAAGGTTTCTTCGGCGAACCGCGAAATGTCGAACTTAGCCTGAGCTATAATTTTTAGTCTAATTGTTAATCGCCAATACCGCGCATCACTTTTATGCGCGGTATACCTAAAGCTAAACTATCCTGCGTTAAAACAGCATCCGGTAAACTTCAATGGATTAACCCTTTGGGCTCAGGGGGATAATCCATTACAATGAAGTCCATTTTGAGTTCGTAAAACAGATGTTCCGCCTATGCCTAAGTCTCACACCCACATGCATCAACATTTGCAGATGCCACATGCTAAATTAGATCTGCAAGCTCTAGCGGGCACCCTTGCCTTTGAGCAAGTGACCATTATTGGTAATGCTTCTGGCGATTGGCAACCTGCGACCACAGGTACGACATTTATTTTTAACGGTACTCAATGGGCTGAAAACAGCAATGCAAATAATCAGATAGTAAATATCGCCAACGGTGGTTTTGCTGAATCAAAATATGCTTTTGTAGTACAAGGTCATCCACAAAGTGGTCTGCTTACCCAAGCCTTGACGCAAGTTGCGATTGAATTAACGCCTCAGCTTGGTTGCTGGCCTTCATCTGGGTTAACCACAATAGTATTGATGCAGCAATTGTCTCAGCATGTGCAAGTGCAGCGGATGTCGCTGTTTCCGAGTTTATCAAGACCCAATGATTTACCGCTTGAAGACCACTTACCTTGCATGGTGCATAATTGGTTAGGCGAACGACGGATTGCCCAGGCTTTGGTACCATCGCTCGACTGGCCTGAATTTAGCTTAGCGTCCGTATTTTTACCTCGCCTATCCGCAATAAACCAAATGCAACCATGCCAAGTCGCACCTAGGATAAACGCAGGTAATCCCTTTGATTTACTTGAGCGTTTACAAGAGTCGAGCTTATTAATCGCAGATGCGCTAAATCCAGCCACGCGGCAGATGCAACTTGAATGGCTAATCACACTGGCGCATACACACATCAACATTTGGCAGCAATTTGCTCATCCTAGCCAGCTCATCAATGCTGAAGCTTTATTTTTCAACCACATGCCAGAATCAAAACCTAGCTATTGGTATTTAATGGATATTCAGGCATCTCAATATCTTGATGCGATTCGCCATAGTTTGGCCTATTGTTGGCAAACGTTGTCGACTAAGCACGCGAGCTTATGATTGGCAATCAGTCTTCAAACGGCTCGTGACCCTCCCCCTGTCCACTGCCATTCGCATTCAAAACACCTAAGGCGAATGTCGTTTTACATTTTGCCTTGCCCTCTAGCGACGCTAAATTAACCTCTGTTCAAATGCATGACTCAAAACGTCAACACACCCTAGTTAAGGGGATTTTTACCCAATGCGATCCCCAGCGGTTCAAAGTAATTGATCAGTGCCTGAAAAATCACTTGTCTGTGGGCCTCATCGGGATAAGCCCCCTCCTTTGCCATCGCTGAAAAACGGGTTCCCGACACTAAATACGGATTCGAAATATCAGTATAGGATTCAATACAGGCTTCAAATGCTCGCGCCATCATCTCCGTTGGCCGAGAGAAGTACTGCATCCCATGTTTTTTATCTAATGCAATCGCTCGGCGAACATAATCATGGGGCTCATCACCCTGTCCACTCAACAATGTCACTTTGAAGATCTCAGATAATCGAGCATTTAATGGATGCTCTATGATGGGCAGATCGGATAGCCAAAGATCGCTCGCACACTGAAACCGCTTATTAGTAGGTTTGAATGATTTAGCGGCAATATAATGGTCAAACGCATGCCAAAACTCATGGGCTAAAGCACCTGCACCTGCATTTTTAGCCAATGCCAACTCTCGGGTCGCGGGAGCATAATGGGCCTGAACGCCCTTTTGACCGCCATGACCAAAGGCCAAGCTGACGGTTTCCCGCAGCCCTAAAGTCAAAGGTGGCAATTTTAAGATAAAGGCCAAATCGGCGAGCGAATCAAATACTAAATCCGCAGCAATGCGCGATTCATCCCGCGTCACCCAGCGGCCCACACGCACATGGCTAAAACCAAAGGTTTGTTTAATATCAAGAAAAGTGACTTGATCACCAAATCGATAATCGGGTCCATGGCGGTTATATTGCTGATTAATTAACACGGCTTACCTTGAACCCAATGGCAGTGAGAGACAAATTAAGCTGGCTATTTTAGGTGAAAATGCACTGGAACAAAACGCTGTATTGAGTGCAATATCAAGTTAAGAATAGGAGCCAAGCAGCGCTTACTCTTGGTTTGGTATCGCGATGCTTAGATTTCGTCAACCACAGGGTTCGTTAAGCTTTAGCCGTTAATATCACATCATCCCAAACCACGACACGATTTCGCCCCGTAGTTTTAGCGTGGTACAAGGCTTTATCGGCCTCGGCCACCAGCTTTTCAGCATCTGAACGGCACTGACTCCCTATTTCAATCGGTGAAGGTACAGACTGAAGCGCTAAAATACCGCAGTTTTCTTCGATGGCATGATGAGTGATCACAGGTGTTAACGCACTCACTCCTGCCGAAAATTGATAGTGAAAATCGGCGACTATCGCTGAAATATCTTCATTCGCAAGCGCTAACATCATACGCGTCACAATTTTCTGCGCGACATCGATCGATGTTTCTGGCAGTAATAGCGCAAATTCCTCACCGCCGAAGCGACCAAAGATATCGTATGGGCGCGTGCGAGCACTGATAAATTGGGTAAAATGCTGCAGTATCTTGTCACCCACTTGATGCCCATAGCGATCATTAACGAGTTTAAAATAATCGATATCCATCATGACAAGGCACAAAGGTAACTGTAGACGACTCAAGCGTTTGATTTCATGCTCTAACTGCTGGAAAAAATGCCGTCGATTGGCAATACCGGTTAATTCATCGGTGAGTGCGAGTCGATTCAACTCAGTCTGCGCATTCCTTAGGGCAAATTCGACCTGTTTTAACTGGGTAATATCGGTGCAAACAATGACCATATCGCCATTGTGATAAACCTGCTCAGAAAGTTGCAACCAGCTACCGTCGACCAGATCCACTTCAAAACGTCGAAAAGCTGATTTACGTTGATTCGCATGAATAAGTTCAAGCCATTCCTCTATGGTTTCATGATCAATTTTAGGCCCTTGCTTATGGGTAAAGGCAAAGTGCATCATGTCGTCAAAATGCCGGCCAGCCATGTCTTGATCAACAAAACCAAACATTTTCGCAAAGGTATGGTTATAAAAGATAAAATGATTGTGCTTGTCCAAAACAGCGAGGCCATTCTCGCTTAGCCGTAAGGCTTCGGTTAAAAAGGGGTAAACAGACTCAAGAGATTCTTTTTCCATCGATTATTCCTAGCAATGACGCTTTTAGAGAAGATCTCCGACATGTTTAGATTAGCAGCGTTCTACACTAATCACAGCGTCTTTGTCTTTACCCCCATATTACCGCAACGGGATTGGCTCTACCGCGATATAAATCCCACACATTCGGCAAATAAGCTTTAAAAATCAGATCCAATACTTTGATAATTTACGATTTTACGGCCAATTTACTGAGAAATATTTCAGCACTAAAAGGTTTCTGCATGAAATGTACCTCAGGGAATAATGCTAACTCAGGAATATCATCGCTATCATTAGCTGAAAGCAAAAAGAAGCGACAGTGATGCTCAAACTGGGTATCACTGGCAAGGTTTTGTAATGTTTGTTGCATCTGTTTGATAAGTTGCAAGCCATTCATATCTTGTAAACGGTAATCCACAATAACAATATGTGGCAATAAGTGAATCAACATCTTAAGTGCTTGCGCGGCGTTATCAACACTGAAGGTTTGAAAATGATAGTGCTCTAGCATGGCTTTGCAAATCTCAAGGTTAAACAGATTATCATCTATGATTAACACTTTTTGTTGATCATATTGAATCGTTAATCGTTCTTTCACCTCGGTAAGTTGGCAGGGAAAATGTAACAGCACTGTGGTGCCTTTGCCCTTTTGACTGCGCAACATAAACTTACCGCCAATTTGCTCAAGCAATCGATTACAAGTATAGAGTCCTAATCCCATGCCCGATGTTGTTGTATATGAGTTAGATGCGTGCATAAAGGGATCAACTAAAGCGCGCTGCGCTTCCTTTGACATTCCCTCGCCAAAATCGCGGATCAGTACCCTAAGCATAGGACTATGGTCTTTATGGTTACGTTTAAGGCGTAAGTCCATATAACAATGCACTTCGCTACCCGTACTGTATTTAAAGGCATTATTGATAATGTTAGTCATGAGTTGGAATAACTTAGTCCCATCGAGCTCGATAAACTTCGGCAGAGACTCATTCACGACAACCTGTAAACGTTTACCCGATGTCGCACTAAAAGCACGATAGTAATCCTCAATATTGCTCAGATATTCGTGCAAATTGACTAAATGCCGATTCAATTTTAACTGCCCAGCTTCAGCCTTACTGTAATTCAACGTATTTTCGGCAACCGAGTAAAGTAAGTTAGCTGACCAGGTCATTTTATCGATAATTTCGTCCAGTTTTTGTGGTTGTGAACGCGCTTTTTTTAACATGCGACTGTAGCCAAGAATGGCATTGATAGGAGTGCGGATCTCATGATTTATGCTGGAAAGTACTGCTAATCTAGATCGATTATCGAGCTTAATCTGCTCTACAATATGCTGATTTTTAGACTTAAAGTACAAAAGAAAAGACAGAGTAATACCAAGAGAAGCAATCAGTAAGATAATCACGATTAGCTCGACAACCTCTTTTTGTGGCACTTGATATTCTATGCGTAAATCTACACGGGTTTGGTATCCAGGAATATCCAAAGTTCGGCTATCTGAGTAGCTAAACATTGAAAATATGCCTGTGGAAAACTCATGGTTACAGGATGAACTTTGCAATAACGATTGTTCAAATTGATAGCTAATACATACACCCTGCTCCTGCTCAATCCGCGCTAATATCCGCTGATGAGAAATGGCATAGACTAAATAAAGCATATTAGGCCCATCGATATTAACAACCGCTAACGTGTAATCGGCAAGGCTAGCCTGAAGTTCCCCTTTACTATTCTTGACTAATTTAAGTGGCTTAAGTTCAGGCGCCATTGTCTGATCAGAGATATAGGCCAGTTCAAGTTCGGGGGTCAGTGTAAAAGCGACAGCAGATTTGATCTTCAGTAAGTCCTTAGCAAAAACCTCAAATTCCTGTGACGTTACCTCACTCGAAGCATAAAAAAACGATTTTAGCGCATCCAACATAATTTCATGTTGTAAGAACATATCCCGTGAAGAAGTAAAAACCGCTTCTGCTTTTTTATTGTAAATGGAGTCAAATTCATAACGTGAGTGGGACAAGGTTAACCACAGCACCAACAGAGTGACCCATAAGCCACTGAACATATTGATACAAGCGCTATATTTAAAGCTCATTAGCGTAATCCATTACGGCCTTTAGCAAGCTGCATAACTGATATTCAAACTGCTCTCGCTCGCAAACATCCATGACAGACAGCATATCTTTAAGCTGCAAGTAGCGCGCAATACCCGTAAATTGATGTTTCAGCCCTTCGATATTGTCAGAAGATTCATATTGTTCTAGCTCAAGTCGCATTCGCTGTAATTCAGCAATCAGTGTCAATCGCAGTCGTGATTGCTGTTCTTGGCTGTATTGCTCAAAGAATACAGATAAGGCCTTGAGTAACTCAGTATTAGCATTCATACATTAGGCACTCCTATTATATTGAGCAATCCAATCAATAAGATAACGACCTTCAATCGGGGGGCTGTACAAATAACCTTGGGCAACATCACACCCCAACTCAGAGAGAATTAACTCTATTGCACTTGTCTCAACGCCTTCTGCAACCACCTTTACGTGCATCTTCTGCGCAAGCGCGATGGTGGATTCTACGATGAGATAATGTTGGTGATTGATATCCATATCGGAGACAAAACTTTTATCAATTTTGATCTCTTTAAAGGGAATGGCATCAAGACGATCATAAGTAGAATAACTTTTACCGAAATCATCGAGGGAAATATCAATATTATTGATGATCAGCCGTGCAATTGAGTTAAGCACTCTATCTTGGTTAATGATTTCCTGTGATTCGGTGAGCTCTAAAATCAAATGGATTTGTTTATACTCACGACCACATTCGATGATGTACTCAATGAGTTCATCACAGGTCAGATCATCTGCGGTAATGTTAATCGACAGGGCAAACGCCATTAATAACGGTTGGCGCGACCAACATTGCAATGCTTGGGAAATAACCATCCGCGAAAACAAGCTATTTAGCCCCTGCTGATTCACCAGTGGCAAAAAAACGTCGGGATAAATATAGCCATTGGATTGATCGCAAAGCCGCGAAAGCACTTCAAAACCGATGATCTCCTTTGTTTTAAGGTTAATCTTAGGTTGATAACACAAAATTAATTGTTCATTTTTGAGCAATTGCCGCACATTGATATTCGCCGCCATGTCTTGCACGATAGACTCATCTTGATGGGCACGGTTTCTATCGTCGGAGGCGTCTAGCAATGGCGTTAAAATGTCATTCACATTGATAGGTTTAGCAAATACGCCAAGCAAGTTGAGCTTCAAACCCGTGATAATGCTATCCACCAGTTCTAAAGTCCGTTTATCCGAGGAGCTTATCACCGCAATCGGAATGGCAGTAAATCGGGGCTCGGAAGCCAACATATTAATCACCGCAATACCGTCACCTTGATCCATTTTTAAATCTAAAATGACTAAATCAAGTTTTGCTTCTACAGCTAAAATCAGTTCAATTCCTTGATTACCATTACTGGCTTCATAGATCTCCACATTGTCCTCTGCTAAGTACTTATGGATATCAGCTTTCATGGTTTCTCTAATAAAGCGTTGATCATCTATGATGAGAATATTCATATATTGGTCTCTAACTGCATAAAGAAAATGGGATCGATCGTCTGGGATTTGGATGTAGGGATGACAGAAAGCTTGAGTAAATTACGATTCGCCATGACTTCTGTGCGACTGGAGAAAAACGAATAGTTTTTGACTGGTTTGAAGCCGCCTTCTATCGTTCTTACTTTAAATATGGGCAACTTAAATTGCGTCAATTTTCGTTTTAGTGACTCATCACAGATATTAAAACTCAAAAACTTAAGTGAGCGACTCGTGGCCAATTCATTGAGATAAACAGACATCATATAATTTTCAATATAAGGCGTTACGCCAAAGGAGGAGAACACCATTAAGGTATCTGGCAAAGCTTGACTGTTATGGTTAATGACCTCAAATAAGTCCACCTCATCATTCATAAATTCAAGGGCAATTTTGCCTTGAGTGCGGCAGAATAGACTGTGTCCAATGATTTGATCCCCAAAGCTAAAAGCCACCACCAATGAGAGTCCACGGAAAAAAGGTTGAGACAACTTACGGCTCACAAAGGATAAACGCGGGTTACTTTCATAAACCAAACTGAGTTGCAGCAGGGTCATAAAGTTTTGATGGTGGCTTTCGATAAACTCGACACGATAAGGAGTATTACGGTAGTACGGATGATCACTGCGTTCTATGGTCGATTCAAAAAGGTTAATTAACGCTAAACCTTCGTTGATGAATTTCTTATCCTCCCGATAAATATCAAACAGTTCAGAGCCAAATATTTCAACGATTTCAGACTGTTTAGCTAGGGATGGAATGTTAACTCCCCGCTCCCAACGGCTAATAGTGATGGAATCTAGCATATCGAACAGGCAGCTTTTTTGCCTGAGTAGACTACATAAATCTTCTTGAGATAAATTATTCTCACTGCGGGTGTGTTTTAAGAAATTGGAGAATGTCTGTGCACTTGTTTTGCTTTGATAGGAGATAGGTGTACAAATCATATCGCGTTCCATCTGAATTTTTTATTTTATCTAGCAGCTCCATATACGTCTTATGGTCGATGTCATCTACTGGCTCTGGATGTCTAAATGTAAAAGTAATCCAAATGCGTTGAAGTTTCTCGATGAAATAAAGTCCAGTGATTTTTTCGTCACTCATCACTCAGTTCCTCCATCTCAGCCTTTTATTCACCACGTTTTTTGCAATAGGAAAACGAGTATAAATGCCATTGTTTATCTGAGACCATGGCACAGTCAAAAAAGCGATGGAAAAAAGTGTCTAGTTATTCGTTCGGTTAAATCATTGCATCATAGATAAAACCGCAATCAACAGAACCCCCTATAAAACCGCATAAAATATAAGATTCACCAGCAATGGCCACAAAACGCTAAATTGAATATTTATGCGCCAAACATTCAAAATGCGGGATAAAACCTCGTGATTTTTCTCACTGAACCACGTTTTTCATGCATGGTTATTCACGTTTGGAATAGGAAAACCGCGACAGTATCAGCTTAGAGATATAAGTAGGATAGTTTTTAATGGCTTATGGCTTATGGCTTATGGCTTAAGCAAGCCAGCTGCGAAAATAAATGGGTAATTGGCCAGTCCAGCGTTTAAAGGAACGCCTATCATCACTGGCGTCGCTGAAGGATAAAGAAGTGGAATACATCTTGCGCAGGTGTAGCCAAGTAATACAGTGCTCTGATTAAACGGGTCTCATCAGCAAATATCAGCGAGTTGGGCAAACTTAAGTTATCCCGCATTAGACACAAAAGAATACCAGCCGCTAAGCCTAACCGCAGTTCGAATATAGTAGTGATTGACATATCCCTTGGCGCTGAATGACGGCAGCGCCGTTTGGCAACAGAGAATGCTGGTGGAGCAAGACGGCTAAAACTACTTACCCAATGATAATCCAACATTTAAATGGTTACCTTGGAGCTGTATCGTCAAACAACTTGACGTTAACTCTGGGCATTTAGCAGACTAAGATGAACAAAAGGCACAAAGTATAAAGCACAGGTGTTAGAGAAGGCGCTGGTAGTGGTCCTAAAAATGAGCAACCGGCACATCTGATTGCAAATTGATGAATTAACTGGTTATGCACTAGATATGCAAATCTAAAACTATAATCCCCGATATTTTTCTCACCTCAATGCAATAAAGTGAATAGTTAATCATAAAAAAGAGGTTAGCTGTATTCAACAGCTAACCTCTTCTCTTTAAATCAGGCGATAAATCAGATGTTCTATCATACAACTAGAGCCATGACTTCAAAACGACTCTTACAAAAGCTAACTCATACCAGAGCTAATTTTTTACGGGTACGAAAATAGCAAGTTGAGGCTAGTCACTGTAAATCACGAATGTAAAACTAACGCCTGTGAAAAACCATGCCCACTCAATTCGGCAGACATGGGATTAGCCGCGTTTAGTGCCCCACGGATCGTTATCATCCGTCGATGGGCTTGGTCCTGAACGTTCAGCCATTCTTGAATCGTTTCTTGGCTCGTTTCTGGGTTCGCTGCGGCGCTGTGAGTTGCTATTCGATGAACCATATCCAGAGCCGGTGCCACGTCCACCCGTAGGTTTTTTGCTTGAGCTTTTACCTGAGCCATTACCAAAGCTCTTACCTGAACCATAACCAGAGTTAGGACGTTTATTACCCGCTTCGTACTCGGCGCTGGCTTGTGCCTGCATTTTAGCGATAGATTCTATGGTGAGTTCCATCGGTTTACGCGGCGCGATACCTGAGGAAAAACCTCGTTCGCGTGGCTTAAGATCAAACTGCTCACCGACGGCTTTAGGCATACGCTTGAATCGATACAGGTAAAAGTTTTCCACTTTCTCCCGCGCCCACTCAGTCTTCTTGAGGAAAATAATACAGGCTTCAATGGTCGGGTTGGTGTTAAAGCAACCTAGCTTTAATGCTGCGTATAAAATTTTCCAGCCATAAAAATCGACTAACTCAGTGATCATTGTCTCGAGTTTGAGGCCGTGTAATGGGTTGTTCTGTTGCTCTTCAATCATGGGAATTCCAAGTTCAGCCCTATTGGCTGATTTTACAGTATTAGTTTACGGTTTTGAGTTGTTAAACGAGTGACTCAATTCGCTACTAAAATTCGCGATTAGAGAAATCACTCAAGTTATGAAGTCATGAGCCACTGACGTTGCTACGGCAATAGCATAGGGCGTTAAGCCTTATTGCTCGTGATGCTTAGATCTTAAATCTTAAGGACCTAAAGCCTCCAAACTGAGCCATTAAATATTAGCCGTAAAATCTGCTGCTCGACAAAACTGCGGGAATAATAACGGTAAATAAGCTAAACGCCTTCTTTTATTTGCGCTAGCGAGGTTTGGCATCGGCTTTAGGGCAAAGAAAATACACCGCAGCTGACAGTTTTAATCTGCATATCCACGATATCACGCTAACAGGTATGAACTCAGCATCAAGCTCAAACCCGTTTCAAAATTTTACCTATGATCCGCTGATGCCTTGGGTCAACCTCAAAATAAACGCAACTGAAACGGCTCGATTTATAGCTGCGCATCACATCCTTGCTCGCATCTTTAGCCCTTAGTCTGTATACTCCGCGACCTTATTATCCCAACTTTAATGTTTTGGCTTAGAGTGGGTGAAGCGCATGTTTCATTTTGAGGCTTGTTTGTCACAATCCCCGTTAGCAAATACCTAGGAAAGCTCCTTTGATCTCTACCGCGAACATCACGATGCAGTTTGGCCCTGAGCCATTGTTTGAAAACATTTCAGCGAAATTTGGCAACGGTCACCGCTATGGTTTGATCGGCGCGAATGGCTGTGGCAAATCGACCTTTATGAAGATCCTCAGCGGAGCGTTAGCGCCAACCTCTGGCAATGTGTCCATCACGCCCGGCTTAAAAGTCGGTACCCTAAGCCAAGATCAGTTCGCGTTTGAACAATACAGTGTGATCGATGCGGTGATCATGGGGGATGTTGCCCTGTGGAAAGTCAAACAGGAACGCGATGCAATCTACGCCAATCCGAATATGACCGAAGAAGATGGCATGCGCGTTGGCGATCTTGAAAGTGAATTTGCCGAAATGGATGGCTACAGCGCCGAAAGCCGCGCCGGTGAGATTCTGCTCGAAGCGGGTATTGAAGAATCTTTCCATTACGGCCTAATGCAACAAGTAGCACCGGGTTGGAAACTGCGGGTATTGTTGGCACAAGCACTATTTGCCAACCCAGATATTTTGCTGCTCGACGAACCAACCAACAACTTGGACATACATACCATTAGCTGGTTAGAAGCCGAGTTGAACAAACGCAAATGCACCATGATCATTATTTCCCATGATAGGCATTTCTTGAATGCCGTATGTACCCACATGGCCGATATCGATTACGGCGAACTGCGCATTTACCCTGGTAACTACGAATACTTCCTCGCCCAATCATCTTTGATCCGTGAACAATTATTATCGGGCAACGCCAAAAAGAGTGCTGAAATCGAAGAACTGCAAGACTTCGTCAACCGCTTCGGTGCCAACGCATCTAAGGCAAAACAAGCCAGCTCGCGCGCGAAAAAAATGGACAAGATCAAGCTTGATGAAGTGAAATCATCAAGCCGTATTCACCCTTCTATTCGTTTCGATGCCGGCAAGAAAATGCATCGCCAAGCACTGATCCTCGAAGATTTGGCCCACGGGTTTGATGGTGAGCTGCTATTCGAAGGCGGCGACTTAATCCTCGAAGCCGGTGCAAAATTAGCGATTATCGGCGAAAACGGCGTGGGTAAAACCACTTTCCTACGTTGCTTAGTCAATGATTTAGAACATAATAAAGGCGTGATCAAGTGGTCAGAAAACGCATCAATCGGCTACTGTCCACAAGACAGCAGTGACGAATTTGATAATGACTATACGTTAATGGATTGGATGTCACAGTGGCGCCAACCTAAGCACAACGATCTTATGGTACGCGCCATGTTAGGCCGTCTGCTGTTCACCGAAGATGACGCGAACAAGAAAGCTCGTAACTGTTCAGGCGGAGAGAAAAACCGCTTGTTATTCGGTAAGTTAATGATGCAAGACATCAATGTGCTGATCATGGACGAACCGACTAACCACATGGACATGGAAGCCATCGAAGCACTCAATAATGCGTTGAAAGACTTTGAAGGCACTTTGATATTCGTCAGTCATGACCGTGAGTTTGTATCGTCACTCGCAACACGTATCATTGATATTAAAGATAAAAAAGTGATTAACTTCCAAGGCACTTTCGATGAGTACCTTTCAAGCCAAGCAGAAATGGAAGCGAGAAAAAGCGCGTAATGTTGTGCTTTGATAAACCTTAATCGGCTATGTCAGCTTGATTAAAAGAGTCGTCATTGGAGAACCTACTGACGACTTTTTATCGATATCTAAAGAGCGATATGATTGGTAAAACATGAAGTATTGCTGCTTTGGGCCTTGGATACACAGCTGTCTATTCGTTATCTAGAGTGCTATAATTCATGCACTTAATTGAGGTTGATCCTATGAAAACTAAATCAAAAAACACACAAGTGACTCAAAATCGACTCTATCGCGCTGTGGCCAGTTCAACCGCTATTGAGACGGGTAAAACTACGGCTGAAGTTGAAGCAAAATTGAAGGCCAAAAAAAGCCGTTTCAGTCATTTGACCTTAGCCTAAACTTCATTCGTTTTTAGCGCTGAGCACATCGTTTACCAAACGAGCCATATGTTGATAATCCCCACCCAACCCTGCTTGAATTGACTTAAAATAAAAATCTCTATTTTGTTCCCAAATCCCATAATCAAGTGGGAGATAACCCGCCTTTACTGCCATCACATCGAGTATCAAACGTGACAAACGTCCATTTCCCTCTCTAAATGGGTGAATTAGGATAAATTCCACATGACTTTCAGCCAAGTAACTCACAACTTCGTCTCTAGAAAACGAATTTAAACCATTGAACTTGCTTAAATATTCCTTTTCAAACTGAGTGAGAGACTTAAGTATTTGAGCCGCTGCCGTAAATTCGAAACCACCTTTTCCCATATTGACTGTACGCCGCTCACCAGCCCAGTAATAAACATTACCGAGCCATTTTCGATGCCACTCAAAGAGCATACCAACCGATAGATGCTCGCTTTCAATAACACCAGATTGAAACACGTACTCATAAAGCTTTAGTAACAACTGAGTCTCTACCTCTGCCATATCCTCTTCATCGGTTATCGCGAGTTTGTTACGAAGTATATGGCCGCCGGAACCGGGTTCGAATTCATCCTCGGTAGTGCCAATATGATATTTCGACATGATAATAGACCCGCTAACTGTAATAACTAATAGAAAAGCAAATATCCGAGTCACAGACAACTTAACACAACTACTCGATGAGATTGACCACACAAGTCTTTGAAATAGGTATGTAGAAACTATGGGCTATAAATTAGCTTATTAATTTTTTTAACCAATATCTCACGATTTTTAGCCAGTTTAAAAATTGTCGGCAAATGTCGAATGACTATCGGCTCAGACTCGAATACCGCATCGCGATCTTTGGCCTGAATATAATCACGGATCTGAAGCATCATCTGTTTATTAAATGCCCAAAGTGAATGACCTTTAAACTCAAGGGAATAAAATGCGTCATTGGGCCATTCAAGTCGATGTTTCTGTTTTGCCATACACTGATAACAACAAATAAGACCAAGATCTGTACCATCTGTAAAAGCACTGTTTGCCCTATGTTCCCAAGTCGAAGTACCTTGGTATTTTTCTGGCAATTTTTCCCGCCAAGAAGCATCCAATAGCGGAGGGAAAAACAGTACTCCAGGCCATTTATGGGCAAATCTTTGATTAAACAGCTTGATCTCAAACTGCCTACCCTCAAATAAATGCACATCTTTTTTCTCTAAACGAAAAACATGGGCAAAGGTAAAAGTGGCGCAGCCAGCACAATGGGGGCAAGTAACTTCAACTCCGTTTGGCAGGCTAAAAAACTCATAAAATCCTGTCATAGATACGACATTCCAAATGATTTAGAGACTAATTTGGAGCTCATCAATTTTCCAACCACCTTCATTTATCATGCTAATTCTTTGTTTTTCATTCGCCTCCGATGCATTACCACAGAGATCTTTTTGTGCATATTCAAGAACGGCCGTATCCCCTTCTATCACCTGCGACACTAAGGTGAGTGCTTTGCACTTGGCAGCGGCTTTTGAAAATGAAAGATAAGATGCGATCACTTCATCGCGGGACTGCTTCATCTGCTGCATATACTGTGGGAACTTAGACTCAACATCCGCTTGCTTACGTTGGGTATAGTAAGCCTTGTCCTCTTGATAACTCATCCCCTGCTGTACCTTAGCATTGTACTCGTCATAGACTTCGCTCGGCGATTTAGGCGTTGTACAACCTATCAGCACAAGCACAGATATGGGCAGTAAGAAAATCGATTTCATCATCGAACCTCCAAAACTAGACATGTATTATCAATAAAAGTGAAATTGAAAAAATCCATTTTAGTAACTCTGTCATACCTTTCCTTTAAAAATAGATAATTAAGATTTTTAAACTGAATCAACGCCACGTTTTCCGATCATGATCCAGTTGTTTGATACCATCAGGATAACGTGTAAATAGTTCATCGATTACTTTAGCTTGGCAGCGTTGCTCATTCAATTGCAGCACAGTTGCTTACCTTGGCGAGTGCTAAAAATAAGTGCCATAAAACTGTGAGCATGCTCTAAATTGCTGTATTTGACAGGTCATTGTCTAATGCATTAAAAGGCACAAAGGTCTTTTTATCGAGCCAGAGAGGCGAGCGATTTTGTCCTGCAAGCTGATAAGCCCAAGTCGTAATGGCTTCAGAGCGATCACTCTCACAGACGAAATATCGACTGAGTTCAGAGTGTAACGTTTGGCCATGCTGGATAATATTTTGCTCATACCAGTTATCTTTATGGTGCTGAGCGGCAAGATGATCGCGTTTTTGATTATTACAACTGCTATGAGCGAGGACAAAATTATGGCCTAAATCATTAGGATATCGTGCCCAAGGGATAACATGATCCACTTCGCCTGTTTCTTTTAATGATTTTTGGCAATAGAAGCATTGGCCTTTTTGGATATCAAGCAGTACAGGTCTAGCATAGGTGATCGTCTGTCTGTCGCTACCAAACAGAAACTCACTTAAATTGCCTTTACTGCCTATAATGACCTGATTTGCTGGAAACTCGGCGATTTTTTGTACCCATTGAGTACGAGCCAATGACACAAGTAAATCGTGAAATCGCCTGAATCAAAATGCGATACCCGGATTCAACTCGATGTGATTTTTCGTTTTATCATGGGGATAAAGAAAACATTCTTCATTACGTGACAAGTTTTGTAAGCGCCATAAGGGGCCATCTTTAAACGTACCGCGCGTTTTACGCAATAAAGCTGGATAACTAAGATGCGCTTTTAACTGGGATAGACTGTTAACACCTTGATGGCGTAGTTCAATCAAACGGTTGATCAAGGCTGATTGCTTTCCACTATTTTGGATCAGGACAAAATACCCATCATTGGCACCAAAAGGCAAAGAGTGTTGCCAGTAAAGTTCAATAAACTTCTCTACCAAATCATCAATACTAATCGCGGTTTTCAGCGCAGGATCGGCATTGAGTATTAATGGCCGTTCGATACAGATATCGGCGATCGCATGCAGTAAGGCAAATTTGTAAGTTGCAACGAAATCCCCTTCAACTAATAGACGTTGTAAATAGCTAATAAATTCAACTTGTCTTCTCGCATCAATCGGCATTCAGTCGCTCCTGAATAATAACGCTTGCTTCAGGTGCATTTACGTTTGGCATCAGTTTGGGTGTGAAAACTAGCGTCTGCCAATGCACTTGTGAGCGACCGAGTTTATCGGTTTCATCTTGGCTCAAATCTAAAAGTTGTAGCTGACAATCTGCAGCCAGTGTGAGCAGCTCATCGACACTGACTGGGTGCATAACGCGCGCATCGGGGCTTGGGCCATGGCGCAAACTGATGATTAAAAGTCCAGTCGAATTGAGTAAGCGCGAAAGTGTTGCTAGTGCAAGTGGGCGCTCTGAGGGAGATAAATGCATCCACACAGCGCTGAGTAAAATCAGATCAAACTGTTGCGCTAGGCCAACCACTTTTTGCAACTGAGGTAAACCATCCTCAATCCAACGCACGGGTAGCTCCCGAGTTAACACCTGCCCCATTTTCGCTAAAACAACCGCAGGTTCGACTGCAATAATTTGTGTTTCTTTGCCCTGTGTTTTTTCGGCTAAATAATGCACATCCCGGCCAGAACCTGCTCCCACATCCAATATCGACAATGTATTTTTAGTAAGTAGAGGCAAAAGATGATGCAACCAACTCGAATGCACTTCTTCAAAGGTTTTAGACAAATACTGTGCCGCGAGTATTTCGGCGTGGTCATTATAAAACACTGTGCTCACTGACAACGATCCTTTTGCAACAAGTGATTGTTTTTACAGACGCTAACTTATCACAGTCGTATTTGATAAAAAATACATGTCATCATCATTATCATGCTGTTTTGCATAAAATATTTAGCATTATACTGTTCGCGATCACTGTGCTGATTTCGGCTATTCGCCCCAATATTCTTATCAATGCCTATGCAATCTCAGCATTTTCACGTCGTTTTTTTCGCAGTGGTTTACACTCTATGAGTGAGTGTAAATATAAGTGCAATTGATTGAATCTGTTACATGCTTCTCCAGAGCAGTTTCCATTTCAGTGTTGGAGTGAACGGGTTTTAACGTCTTGGCGTAGCGTCTACATAGAGATTAAGACCTAGGGCTCAATTATTTAGGATATCTATTGCCTATGAGTTTTGAAGATTCGTTAGAGCAACTTAAACGACAGTTTTTACATGCACTGCCGGATAAAAAGAAACAAATCATTACCTTGTGGATTTCATTGCGTAAAAATTGGGACGCACACATGCTGTCTGCCGTGTACCGAGAGGTGCATAACTTAAAAGGGTCGAGCGAGACCTTTGGGTTGTCAGATACCAAACACATAGTCGATAAACTGGAGTTGCTGCTTAAAGGACTGCTCAATGCGCCAGCCCCCGAACTGCCTACTATCAAAGGCTTAGATACCCTCTTCCACCAGTTGTTACAAAACAATATGCGCGGCCAACCGTCGCCGCCAGTAGTGGAGGCGCAAATGCAGCAAAGCCCCTATAAACCGTCAAAGGCGCGGCATGAGCACCATATTGCCATCATAGAAGACGATGGTAATGTCGGCGCGATGATCACAAAGCAGCTGCGAGAGTTCGGTTTTAGTGTGCAGCATTTTTTGAATTTCACGAGCTTTCTGGTAGTGCAAAATAAAACGCCCTTTGATCTGATTTTATTAGATTTAATTCTACCCGATTGGACTGAAGAGGACTTGTTCGAAGCCGCCACTGAGTTTGAGAAGAATAATACCCGAGTTTTTGTTTTATCCTCGCGGGGAGATTTTGACATGCGGCTATTGGCCATTCGTGCCAATGTCAGCGAATATTTTGTCAAACCCGCTGAGACCACTTTATTGGTGCGCAAAATCCATCAATCCCTCAAAATGTCAGAGAAACAGCCCTTGAAGGTGTTACTGGTGGATGATCAACAATCTATGGTGGATTACTTTTCAAGCCTGTTACGCAGCCATGGTTTGATGGTAAAAGGGTTATCGAGTGCCGAGCAAGTCTTGCCTGCCCTTGAGCAATTTGAGCCTGATTTGTTTATCTTCGATTTGTACATGCCCGAAGTGAACGGGCTTGAGCTGGCAAAGATGATCCGTCAATTGGACAAATACACCTCGAGCCCAATTCTCGTGTTGAGCTCTGATGATACGATGCAGAATAAAGTCAGCATCATACAAGCGGGATCAGATGACTTAATTTCAAAGCAAACCGCGCCGAGTTTATTCGTCGCGCAGGTGATTTCCCGTGCTCAACGGGGTCATGACATTCGAAGTTCGGCTAGTCGCGACAGCTTAACTGGGCTGCTAAATCATACCCAAATTCTGGTGGCTGCGAGACGCTGTTTTAACGTAGCGAAACGGATTAACTCTCAAGTTTGTATTGCCATGTTCGATTTAGATCACTTCAAAAAGGTCAACGATACTTATGGTCATTCCGGTGGTGATAAGGTGTTGTTGGCATTTGCCCATCTGCTACAACAATCCTTACGTCAAACTGACTTTACCGGCCGCTACGGTGGTGAAGAATTTATGTTAGTGCTGCCAGATATGCAAAAACCACTGGCGATTGCCAAGTTGAATGCGATCCGTGAAAGCTTTAGCCATATCGTATTTGTTGAAGATGGCGTCGAATTTAAGGTGACGCTCAGCGGCGGTTTAGCCTTTTCGGATCAATGTGAGGAATTTCAAGATTGCCTGTTACTGGCAGATAAAAACCTTTACGAAGCTAAGCGTTTAGGCAGAAATCAACTCGTGGTTTCTACGACTGACTAACCCTAAACAGAATGCGCCACTGCAGCGCACAAATCAGTTCGGCGTAATGCTCTTCCTGCGAGACTCACGCTCTATTCGTCACTTTTGAATCCCACTCCGCGTGGGCGGTCACAGTGAGCTTAAATGGTTAATGAGCTTGCTCGGCATCTGCGATAACTCCACCACATAATCTACTGCACGGCACTTTATTGCTTCTCGTGGCATGCCAAATACCACACAACTTTGTTCATCTTGGGCAAATGTAGTGACTCCTTTTTGGTGTAGCGCCACCATGCCTTCGGCGCCATCTTTGCCCATACCGGTTAAAATCATCGCGCTGATATTGGGCGCGGCACATTGGGCCAAGGCCGTAAACATCACATCGACCGAAGGTCTGTGGCCACTGACCTTTTCATCTTGGGTTAATTTGACTTTATAACTGCCACCCACTTTGATGATCTCAAGGTGATGATCCCCTGGTGCAACATAGGCATAACTGGGTAAGAGTCGTTCCCCATGCTCGGCTTCTTTGACAGTGATCCGTGACTGTCGGTTTAAACGTTCAGCAAAAGTGCGGGTAAACCCCGCGGGCATATGTTGGGTGATCACTATCGGCGGCATAGCCGCGGGTAAATGTTGTAATACATAAAGAATGGCTTCAGTACCGCCAGTAGATGCGCCTATCGCGACTAAATGCTGTGTCAGGGTTGTATTGGCCAATACTGGCCGCTTACTTGAAACTGGGCGTACTGGCTCAACAAATTTCTGCGGCTTGATGATTTTGGCTTTCGCGGCAGATTTGATCTTATCTAAAATCAAATCCTGATAATCATGGATACCTTGGGGCGAGTCTAATTTCGGTTTAGGGATAAAATCCACCGCACCTAAGGCCAAGGCATTAAAGGTCGCATCCGCGCCCTGCTCGGTTAGCGATGAAATCATCACTACTGCAGTGGGTCTGGCTTTCATCAAGCGGTCTAAAAACGTTAAACCATCTACTTTGGGCATTTCAATGTCTAAGGTAATCACATCGGGGCGAAATTGATTCACCAGATCCTTGGCCTCGTAGGCATCGGCAGCGAGCCCAACCAGAGACAGTTCAGAGTCAGCCTCAATCATTTTACCGAGCAAGCTGCGCATCAGCGCAGAATCGTCAACAACTAACACTTTGATCGTCATAACTTAATCACCAAATAGTTCAACGTCGCCGCCCGAAGGTAAATTACGAACCCGTAAACGGTACTCACTTTCCCTGTCAAGAATTGTACTGTTATGCATGGATTTAATTTTGCGGACTTTCACTTTTCCCGAATGGGGGAAAAAATACACTTTGCGCGGATATACATCGAGTAAATCGGCAGCAACGATAGGGATATTTTCAAGATTGAGATATTCAATCACAAACTCAGCATTACGCTCACCAATGTTATGCACAGTAAAGCTGCGTAACATATTGCCGCCCCCAAACACCTTAGCTTCGAGTGAATTGCGCTGTGCGCCAAGCTTGAGCAAGTCGTTGATTAACAACTCCATGGCATACACGCCGTAACGGGCAGAATCGGCGAGCACCCCAGTACAATTGCTATTGTCACTTGGCAATAAAAAGTGATTCATTCCGCCAATTTTGAGCTTAGGATCATACAAGCACACTGAGACGCAGGAACCTAATACTGTCACTATCATGGTATCTTCACGGGTCGCAAAATACTCGCCGGGTAATATTTTTACCGCATCGCAACCAAAATGATGATCGTGATAGCGATTCGGCTCTGCAATAGCATATTCGATATTAGGTTTTAGCACTCATGAGCCCCTTCACTGGCCGATAGGTTGTTTGACCAACGGCAGTGATGATTTGCGGGAACATATTAAAATTTTCCGAATGTCCCGCAATATAAAGCCCATCCTCGCTAAGGGAGTTCATCATGTGTTTTAATATGACTTCCTGCGTTTCTTTATCGAAATAAATCATTACATTACGGCAAAAAATCACATCGATTGGCGTTTTTAGCGGCCAAAATGAATCGAGTAAATTGATGCGGGTAAACTTGAGCATCTGCTTTAATTCGGGCACCACGCGCACATTGCCCAACTGTGAACCGCGTCCGCGGTGAAAAAACCGTTTCTTACGGATATCGCTGACTGTATCGATCCTGTCTAAGGGATAAATGCCCATTTCAGCCTTTTTAAGCACGCCGCTGTCGATATCGGAAGCAATGATCTCGATAGGCGTTTTAAAACTGTTGAAATGTTCAGCGACGACAATCGCAATCGAGTAAGGTTCTTCCCCTGTGCTACTGGCAGCACACCAGATCCTGCGGGTATCAGGGTTATCGATTAAATACTGTTTTAACACCTCAAAGTGATGCGGTTCCCTGAAAAATGCCGTTTGATTCGTGGTTAACGCATTGATAAATTCTTGGTGTTCGTTTTCATGGCTTAGCAGATACTCAAAATAAGCCGAAAATCCGGCTAATTTCAATGTTCTGATCCGCCGCACTAAACGGCTATACACCATAGCATCCTTGCTATCGGCGAGTTTGATCCCCGCTAAGCGGTACAGCGTCGTCCTCGCGGTATTAAAGTGCACCGAGGTATAGGCAAACTCTCGTTCCAATGGTTTGTTTTCACTCAATTAAAATTCTTCCCATTCATCTTGATCTTGCTTCATGGGCTTCATCGCATTGGTTTTAGGTTTCTCTGTCACCCTTGATTTTGCCATAGGTTGAAGCTGCTGTTTGATGGGTTTCATCGCCTTCGCTTTGGGTGCCGCTAATCTCGCGTTGCTGCGTCTTGGGGCTTCATCTTCGTCGTCCACGCGAAAACTGGCGACACTGTCTGAGAGTTGCTGCGCTTGGGATTGCATGCTTTCCGCTGCGGCGGCCGCTTCTTCAACCAATGCCGCATTTTGTTGCGTCATTTCATCCATTTGCACTACGGCTTTGCTGATCTCATCGATACCGATGGCCTGCTCATTAGAGGCTGAGGCAATTTCCGCCATGATGTCGTTCACCCGTTTAATGGCGATGACGATTTCCTTCATGGTATCGCCGGACTTACCGACAAGGCTGTTGCCACTCTCGATTTTAGACACGGAATCCGAGATCAATGCCTTGATATCTTTAGCGGCATTGGCCGAACGTTGGGCTAAGCTACGCACTTCTGACGCGACCACAGCAAAACCGCGGCCTTGTTCGCCCGCCCGCGCCGCTTCAACCGCAGCATTGAGCGCTAAGATATTGGTCTGGAAAGCAATGCCATCGATAACACCAATAATGTCGGCAATCTTACGCGCCGATTCATTAATCGATGCCATGGTCTGTACAACTTGCTGAATAAGCTCACCACCGTCCACTGCGACTTCAGCCGCTTTAGAGGCTAAGGCATTGGCTTGACTGGCGTTATCCGCATTGAGTTTCACTGTACCTGTGAGTTCCTCCATGCTGGCGGAAGTTTCTTCTAGGCTCGAAGCTTGCTCTTCGGTGCGGCTGGATAAATCAGCGTTACCTTGAGCTATTTCTGCCGAAGCGGTATTGATGGTATCCGCGGCTCGTTGAATATCTTGGATCATGAAGGATAACTTTTCAGCAGTTTGATTTGAGTAATTTTTCAAATCATCAAAGGTGCCTTCATAGTCGTTATAAATGCGAGTGGTCAAATCGCCATCCGCTAGCGCCATCAGCACCCGAGCCACATCTTGCAATCCACGTTCCGAGGTTTCAATTAACGAGTTTAAATTGTTCGCCAGCATTAAAAAGAAACCTTGCTTGCCATCTGTTTCCGCCCTTTGGGAGAAATCACCCGCCGCTGCGGCTGTGACTATGCGGGAAATTTCCTGCTCGGTTTGGACTTCAATGGTGCGGTCGAGCCATTCAACCACAGTCCCTAAGCGCTCACCTTCTTTAGACACTATGGGGCTGGCGGTTAAGCGAAAATGGCAACTCGCGACCTTAATAAGCGATTCATATTTACGGTCTAATTTATCGAGTAAACTTGCTTGGTGAGCAGGATTGCGGTGGAAGATATCCATCGAGCTGCCGAGGATTTTATCTACGGAAAAATGCGGTAAGGCTTGTCTGATCTCACTTTCAGAATGGCGCAACATAGTTTCGACCGAGCGATTCATATAAATGATCGTACGGTTAGCATCGGCTATCATGACGTTGGTACTGGTATTATTGAGCGCTTCGAGGATGCGC
Source organism: Shewanella sp. NKUCC06_TVS (assembly GCF_019345515.1). NCBI lineage: Bacteria > Pseudomonadati > Pseudomonadota > Gammaproteobacteria > Alteromonadales > Shewanellaceae > Shewanella > Shewanella sp. NKUCC06_TVS. Next base: position 164,387 of record NZ_JAHKQX010000005.1, read on the forward strand.
TGAGTTGCTCGCTCGGCTTCGATACTTTCGGTGCGGTCTATCCACTCAACACCTGTGCCTAAATGCTTATTTTCAGCCGTGATAATCGGCGTCAAAATCAACCTAAAAGTACGTTTGCCTATGGTGATTTGCGCGGTATGGGATTGAGTTAGACGTTCTAATAAATTGCGCTGATGTGCAGGATTTTTATGGAAAATGTCGATATTACTGCCGATCAGTTTGGCAACCGAGAACTGAGGTAACTCTTTACGAATATCGTCCTCTGCCTCTTGCAGCAAACGGACAACGGCTTTATTCGCATAAATAATATTGCGCTGACTGTCAGCGATCATAAAGCTGTTGCCACTGTTATCAAGTAGCTGAAAATAGCGCTGACGCTCTTCATCCCTTTGCTCACGCGCCTCATCATTGCCAAAAAAATTGAAAATACTCATTATTGTTACTCCTGATCAGTCAGACTATTTGCATCAATTAGACCCAGCTCATCACTGCTGATCAGAGCCTGAATATTTACTAAAATGATCATCTTATCCTCGACCGTGGCTAAGCCTTTGAGGTAGCGGCTATCGAACGCCACCCCAAATTCTGGGGCGGGTAAGATTTCCTCCGCCGACAGCTTAATTACATCGGAGACGGCATCGACCACTATGCCGACTATACGTTCAAACACGTTGAGCATAATAACGATAGTGAACTCGTTATAAGTGGCGGTTCCAACAGCAAATTTCATCCGCAAATCCACTATGGGCACTATGTCACCGCGCAAATTAATCACGCCTTTTATAAAACTGGGGGCGTTGGCGATTTTAGTGACCGACTCATAACCGCGAATTTCTTTGACGGACATAATGTCAAGGGCGTAGTGCTCTTCGCCTAACATAAAGCTTAAAAACTCCACCTCATCATGGGCGTTGTATTCCACTTTGGCGGTCATAGTTGATCGACTCTCCATGGCTATTTCCTTAATTTTTAATGTGCAGAGCGAGCGATTCGACATCGAGGATCAACGCGACGCTACCATCGCCCATGATGGTGGCGCCGGAAACTCCGGGGATCCTGCGATAATGTTTTTCAAGACTTTTAATCACCACTTGCTGCTGGCCAACTAAGGCATCAACGCACAGGCCAAAGCGCTTGTGGTTGCTTTCGAGCAATACGACTATGCCCTCTTCTGGGCAGCGGGCATTGGGCTCAATTTCCATCAGCTGATAAAGATTGAGCAGAGGTAAGTACTCTTCACGTACTTTTAAGAGTCTTTCTTTGGCGAGAAATTTAAGTTGTTCCGTTTGCGGCTGAATAGATTCTATGATGTGCACTAAGGGCAAAATGTAGATCTGATTTCCCACAGAAACCGTCATACCATCGACAATGGCGAGCGTGAGTGGCAACTGGATTTCAAAGGTTGAGCCTTGGCCCTCAGTGGACTCAATATCAATGCGTCCGCCTAAGGCTTCAATATTACGGCGCACCACATCCATACCAACACCACGGCCAGACACATCTGTGACTTCCTCCGCAGTTGAAAATCCTGCGGCAAAAATCAATTGCCAGACTTGCTTGTCGCTACTGTTATCAGCCACTTGCAAACCATTTTCCCGCGCCTTTTGAATAATGCGTTCACGATTTAAGCCTGCGCCGTTATCGTGCACAGCGATAACGATATTGCCGCCTCTTTGACTGGCTTTAAGGGATAACACACCTACTTCGGATTTACCCGCTGCGAGCCGTTTTTCAGGTTTTTCGATACCGTGATCTAAACTATTGCGCACTAAGTGAGTCAGCGGATCGACGAGCTTTTCAATCATGCCCTTGTCTATTTCTGTGTTGCCACCTTCAATCACGAGATTGACGTTTTTACCCAGTTGCTCAGAAAGATCCCTCACCAAACGGTTAAAACGGTTAAACACAAAAGATACCGGCAGCATACGCACCGACATCACTGCCTCTTGCATCTCACGGGTATTACGTTCCAATTCATTGAGTGCGGTCTTGAGTCGCTCGCCTAAATCGCCCGTCATTTCATTGCCGATAAGCGTTAGCATGGACTGAGTGATCACCAGCTCGCCCGCGAGATTAACCAGGGTATCTATTTTGGAGGTTTCGACCCTTAAGGTGGCATCCTGAGCCGACACGGCTGGTTTTTTTGTCGCTGTTTTCACCTCTGTGGTATTGGGCTTTGGGGCAACGGATGAGTTTGATGTTGCGTTTGAACTCAGTATTGCAGGCGAGCTTGCTTTCACAGAAGGACTCGTGGGCACGGTTGAATCAGGTGCGGCGGGCTCAGTCGCTTTGGCTTTAAATAAGATGTTTTTGGATTGGCTACTTCCAGTTTCCTTGGCTTGATGTGCTCGAGTGGTCGCTGGCTTATAAACCTTCTGCACTAGCGGTTTCGAACTTAATAACTCGATTTCATTGGCGAAGGATTCTGGCGTTAATGCTTCAAAGAAACCAAAGCCTAACTCATCATCGTCAATTGTCACATCACACAGATCAGCATTACACTCTTTATTATTTGCCACACTGTCAGCGCTGATGTCTTCCGCTTGATAAGCCTCATCAAAAAATCCAAAGTCTTCACCTTCGATGGCAATATCACGTGCTATTTCATCTTCAAAAAATCCAAAACCCAGATCTTCTGCCTCCACTGGTTCGGTGGGTGTTGCATTTATGATGGGAGTGCTAGCGGCGTCTGTACCATTACGTATCGCAACTGATGAACTAAAAGGCTCACCATTTAACGCCGCAACCAACTGACTTTTACTGTATTCGACCTCCTGCCAATCAATCTGCTCTTCTTCGCGGTACAAGCTCAAGATATGGGATAACGTGTCCACAGTACTCAGCAGTAAATCGATAATAGATGACGTTAATTGGAAGTTACCCTTACGCGTTTTATCCAGCAGGTTTTCCATCACATGGGTGACACTGGTTAATGCGGTAAAACCAAAAATACCACTGCCGCCTTTTATAGAATGTGCAGCACGGAAAATGGTGTTCAGTTCTTCAGGATCGGGAGAAGCAAGGTCCAATGCCAATAGCAATTGTTCCATATTTTCAAGATGTTCATGACTTTCTTCAAAAAAGACCTGATGGAACTCGGCCATATTGATGGACATAGCGCACCCCGTTGCAGTTAACCCAGCACTTTAGCCGTAATAGCCAACAACTTTTGAGGATCAAAGGGTTTTACCATCCATCCCGTCGCACCCGCGGCTTTCCCTTGGGCTTTCATGTCATCGCCCGCTTCCGTGGTGAGCATAATGATCGGCGTACGCATAAATGCCGACATAGCACGTAAGGATTTAATTAAGGTCAGCCCATCCATTCGAGGCATGTTTTGGTCTGTCAGAATGAAGTCAAATCTCTGCCCATTACAGATATCGAGTGCTTCTCGACCATCTTTGGCCAGTACCACTTGATAATTAGCCGATTTAAGGGTCGCTTCGACCATTTGTCGAATCGCTGCGGAATCATCAACAATTAATATTCTTTTACTCATGCGCTATTCCATTATGACTTTAGTTATATTCCCTGGCGGTACTAATTCGTAGGTCTTAGATAATGTTTTCACCAGTAAGAGACCGCGCCCAGACAACTGAGGAATGTCCGCCATCAAATTTTCATCACCCTCAAAGCCTTTGCCACTGTCAGCCACGCTAATATGTAATTCATCCTGCGATGAACGCCAGATGATGCTCACTTTTACCCAATCATTTTCCGTGAGCCTATCTGCAAAACTGTCCCTAATACTATGGTACAGTTCGAAGCCTTCTGGATCATTTTTTAGTCGAGAATCTAATTTTAGTACACCATGATCAATGGCGTTGCTAAATAACTCGGCGACAACAGTAAAAACCCGTTGACAGAAATTAGTCGCAAATCCCAATATGCTGAGAAACTGATTCAATGAACTTAAATAATCAGCGCTGAGTAGCATAGGCCCTGTAATACTGACATCCCAGCAGAACTCACCATCCATAATGGCTTTAATACGACTAACATCACGATCTTGATGCCAAGTGTTTAATCGTTCAAAATCTAAGGTACAAATAGTGATGTCATCGGCAATATTTTCAGCAGAACAGTACTCATGCATATTGCTCTCTAAATATTTAACTAGACCACCTGACAAATGAATAAATAGATCTTTTAATTTATCAATGCCAAATGGATTGCCGTCATGGGTATATTGCTCAATTAAACCATCACTAAAAAGGCAAGCATGCCCATGGGATGGTAAATCAACCGTAACAATATCTGCTATAAAAGTATGCGGAGGTAAAATACCAAGGGCCATATTTGTCGATTTAAATTTATCGATGGATTGATTACTGACTGAACGAGAAAGGTCAGTTTCTTTAATATTGTGGTTTGTTAAACAGTCAATTCCCCCCGTTTGAATATACACGGGTGGCATACCACCATTCCAAATGTGTAATTTATTACGATTAAAATCGGCTTCTAAAATAATACATGCAACAAATCTGTCTTCAGGGTTTTCTCGGTGGAGCTTAGCATTCAGTTCATAAATAAACGTAACTAAAGAAAATCCCTTTGAAACCATGGCCCTAAATGTACTGGCAACACGCATGATGGGCATGGCTGCACTCAGGCCATGACCCGTTGAATCGGCAAGAATTAAGAAGAAATTGCCATTAGGCGCTATGCCATTGAGGATAATATCACCGCTAAAATTGGCACTGGCTTGGCAATAAGTATGTACAAAATCAAAGTCAGTATTATCAATATTGACCAAGTGCTCAAATAAATGCCGGGCCATGTGTTCTTCTCGGGCCTTTTCATAAAGCATTTTTTCAAGTTCAATTCTTTGATGCTCTACTTTATGCTGAAGTTGCACCCGGGTAAGTAAACATTCAACCTTGTACCAAAATATTTCAACATTTATCGGTTTAACAACAAAATCCAAAACCCCCATTCTAAAACAGGCTAACACGGATTGATTTTCTTTTGTCTCGCTCATGACGATAACAGGTGTTTCTTTTTTATCCTTATTCAACTTTTCCAGTAACGCCAGTGCGGTACCATCCTTTAACCAATAGTTAATCAGAATTAAATCAACCGTATTTTGCGTTATTTCAAATAAACCTTCTTCTAGATCACTACAGACAATGACGTTGTAACCTTTGCTATGAATAAAGTCACTGATCCTTTGACTCACAATAGCGTCATCATCGATAACTAAAATAAAATTTTCCGGCTGAGTAAGCGATACCATAATGAGTGTTACTCTATGATGTAGATTTTCTGCATATTGGCAATACTAAGAATTTCATTCGCCTGACCATGTGCACCTTTTACAGACGTAGAAATATGTAACTCCTGCGCCTTACGATGCAGCAATACCATCATGCCTAAAGCAGAACTATCGAGGTAAAGCACTCGACTAAAATCTAAAATAATATGGTTAACCTCTGGATGCGTTAAAATATCTTGATAATCACTGGTGAATTTCTTGTGGTAATAAAAGTCAAAGCGCTCTGGCAATGAAATAACTTTAATATTTGACATTGTGTTATCCCTAATTAAAAGAGTTCAATTTCACCACAGGTAATTTGATCCCTTGAAACGGGATTATGAGTCTCCTGACGTCGGCGACTCATTTGTATTGTGATGTCATCCCCCTTAATGCCAAACTCCTGTTGTGACATAGTGGTGACGCGATTGAGCGATTCTTTTAAATGGTTTAGGGACTGATTTGTGTAAATCAGGCTTTGGGAAGTAATATCACTGAACTGCAATCCCCGAATAGTATCCGAGATGGCTTGTTCTAGTTCATGTGCCGATGAATCGATACGTTCAATCACTTGAGAATCCTTCTCTGCTTTAACGATAATCTGCCTTAGTGCAGTATCTATATCCTTTTTTGCATCAATAATATAAGTCATATCTTGAGCGGCGACTTTACTCACGTGTACGGTTAATTGCTCAATCTGAATTTGAATTAATTTAAGCTGTTTTTGTATGCTTTCACTAAAACCTGCGCTACGAGTGGATAAAGCGCGCACTTCATCTGCCACAACGGCAAAGCCTCTACCCGCATCACCCGCCCGCGCCGCTTCAATTGCCGCATTTAAAGCGAGCAAATTAGTCTGGGACGAGATTTGATCTATGTCTTGCAAGGCTTTCATTGCTTGAGGCATAGACTCGTAGATGAGATTCACTTTTTCCAACAATTCCATAGTTGATGCCGACATTTCTATGGTGGATTGAATAAAGCGCTCTAACGTCATTGAGGTATTGTTGGCAAATTGCTTCATTTGATCTGAATGGAATAACTCAGCATCATCAGTACTCTTAACGAGATCTGAAATAAATCCTGTCTGCTCCGTCATTAACCGCCCTAAACCATCGAATGACTCACCGAGCAAATTGACTGCGTCACCTTGCACCGCTAGCACACTGTCAATGTTAGCCTCGCAGCCGTTAAGCGTCGTGATTGACTCTTGATACAGACTGACATGGGCTTGCCAGTCCGCGGCAAGTTGGTTGTTGAAGGACTTATCATCATGCTGTTGAACTGACTGCATTTGCTTATGCTGATAAAATTGCCACAGCAACATCATCAATACAGAAATAACCGGACCGATAGCCCACAATGTCATCAAACTCAGCGAATATCCAACGCCTGCCGCGAGCACCGCAACGACCCCATCCTTGTATGTCATATGGACTTCACAATAATTGTACAGTGATTAAAAAGTAGTTTCATATTGGGTGATTTTCAAACACGAAAGTGAAATTATTCACATTGTTACGTGTCGCAATGCGGAAAATGCAGTTATCGCGATAGAAATCCTCAGCATTGAGCGCTAATTCTCAGTAAATTGCCGTAAATTCATGATTTGCTAATAAACTTGTCTTAATGGAACCCGAAACTTAACTGTGCAGTCCTCATACCCTAGGTTACACTGGAAGCGTCATGGATTGGGATGGGATCGCTTATGAGTCAACGTACATTAAACTCCTTATTTAAACCGACTTCCGTTGCCATTATCGGCGCTTCGAATACCGAAAAACGCGCGGGTAATGTGCTGATGAAAAACCTACTATCGAGTGGTTTTTCTGGGCCTATCATGCCAGTCACCCCTAAGTATCGGGCAGTGATGGGTGTGCTCGCCTATCCCAATATTGAAGCCTTACCCATCAAACCCGATTTAGCGGTTATTTGTACCCGCGCTTGCCGTGTGCCCGCCATCGTTGAAACCCTTGCGCAATTTGGCTGTAAGGTGGCCATTATTATGGCAGCAGGGATGGCGCAGGAATTTAACGAAGATGGCGTGAGCCTGCTCGACCTTGCCATGCAAAATGCTAAGCGTTACGGGATGCGCATTCTGGGGCCAAATAGCTTAGGAATGCTATTACCCCCATTGGGATTAAACGCCAGCTTAGCCCACGCCAGCGCCCTACCGGGCAAAATAGCCTTTGTGTCTCAATCGGCTGCTATTTGTACAACGGTACTCGATTGGGCCAATAACAAAGGTATTGGCTTTTCCTCCTTTATCTCCCTCGGTGATGCCACCGACATTAACTTTGACGAACTGCTCGATTACCTTGGCCGCGATAGCCGCACCAGCGCCATCATGCTTTATATCGACTCAGTGAATGAGAAGCGCCATTTCCTCTCGGCCGCTCGAGCCGCTTCACGCAATAAACCAATTCTAGTGATTAAATCGGGCCGTAGCGCCGAAGGTGCCCGCGCCGCAAAATTGCATACGGGCGGTGTTGGCGGTAACGATGCAGTGTATGAAGCGGCGTTTCGCCGTGCAGGTATGTTGCGGGTTAACGATTTAATTGAACTATTTGCCGCGGTTGAAAGTTTAGCGCATTCCAATCCGCTGCAAGGTGAGCGCTTAGGGATTATCAGTAATGGTGGCGGCCCCGCGGTGTTAGCTGTGGATGAACTCATTATGCGCGGCGGTAAACTGGCGGAGTTATCAGAAGACACCATAGCCAAATTAGAAGCCGTGTTACCTAATACTTGGTCAAGGCAAAACCCCATCGATATCATTGGTGATGCGAACGCATCACGATATGCTAAAGCTTTGACTATCTTGATGGACTCCAATGAACTTGACGCTATTTTGGTCTTGCACTCCCCTTCAGCACTCGGTGAAAGTGTTGAGATAGCTGATGCTTTGGTGAGTGTGATCCACGCGCATCCCAAAAAGAATCGCCTCAATATTTTGACGAACTGGAGCGGTGAAGACTCGGCTTATCAGGCACGAAAACGCTTCACTAAGGGCGGTATATCAACCTACCGTACACCCGAAGGTGCTGTGGGTGCCTTTATGCACATGGTTGAATACCGTCGTAACCAAAAACTGCTGCAAGAAGTGCCGCAATCGATCCCCGACAATATTCCGACAGATAGCCTCACGGCGCGCAAATTACTGCAAGCGGCTCAAGCTAAAGGAAAATCGGTACTGGAAACCCATGAGGCCAGCCCTATTTTGCGTGCTTATGGGCTTAACACTATAGACACTTGGTTTGTGAAAGATGCCGATGAAGCGGTGGCCATTGCGAATGAAGCGGGCTATCCCTTAGCGTTAAAAGTGCAATCCCCTAACATCTTGCATAAGTCCGATGTGCACGGAGTGATGCTCAATTTAACCTCGGCTGAAGATATCCGCCACGCCGCGAATGCGATTACCCAGAGGGTGCATCAAGCCAATCCCGAAGCCATTATTGAAGGCATGATAGTGCAGAAAATGGCGTTGACCGCTGGCGCACAGGAAATCCGCGTGGCCATGATAAGCGACCCCGTCTTTGGTCCGGCGATTTGCCTTGGCGAAGGAGGCTCAGAATGGGACCCCACCAATGATGCTGCCGTTGCCCTGCCACCCCTGAATATGGCACTGGCGCGTTATATGGTGATCCAAGCGTTAAAGACCCATAAGTTAAAGGACAGACATTTACCACTGGGTCTAGACATGAATGCCCTGTGCGTGATGTTAACGCAAATATCCCATATTATTATCGATTGCCCTGAAATCGCCTCGTTAGATTTAAACCCAGTACTGGCCGCGGGTGAAAATATCACTCTGCTCGATGTGAATATCCGTTTGCATAATGCCAATGCCGACAGTTCATCGCGGATGGCCATCATGCCCTATCCGAAGGAATTAGAAGAATTCGCTGAGCTTAAAAATGGCCTTAAGGTAATGCTAAGGCCGATTTTGCCCGAAGATGAGCCTAAACATTTGGCCTTCGATAATTCGCTATCCGATGAAGACAGATACAAACGTTATTTTGGGGTGCGGTCGAAAATGACCCATGAAGAAATGGCGGTATTAACTCAAATCGATTACGCCCGTGAGATGGCCTTTATCGCCACGGCTAAGGGGCCAGATGGTGATGACATCACCTTAGGTGCCGTGCGTGCATCTATTGACCCTGATAATACCGAGGCCGAGTTTGCCATGGCGGTGCGTGGCGATCATCAAGGTATAGGGTTAGGCAAGTTGTTACTCGAAAAATTAATCAAATATTATCAGGCCAACGACACGCCCGTGCTCACCGGCTTTACCATGTTTGAGAATCGCAATATGGCCAGTCTTGCCAAGAGTCTCGGTTTTAAAGTGACCTTCGATATGGAGGAGCATTTGATCAAAATGCACATGGATTTAAAACCGCCCAGTGATCAATAGCACCTACCCAGACGAACAAAAACGCCGCAAATCATTGCGGCGTTTTGTTATCCTAAGTAAATGATTATTTAACGAAATAGCGACCGAGCTAATACTTAACGCCTTGAAACATCGACACTCGTACCCACATTCTCAGCCTCTAACACAGTTACGGCCTTCGGACTTAGCTTGGTACAGTGCTTTATCGGCGCGACTAAACAGCGTTTCAGCATCATCCCCCTGTTGCAATGAGGCCATCCCAATCGAGACAGTAATCGCGCCAAGGGAAAGCTTTTTGTCTTTCCCTACCGTTAAGCGCCGCTCAGAAATACGTTCACGCAGATTTTCAGCCACTTGCAATGCGTCGTGAAAATGGGTGTTAGGTAGCACCACCACAAATTCTTCGCCGCCATAACGCGCAACAAAGTCATCCCCACGCACACATTGCTTTAAGGCTAATGCGACATAGGCCAATACTTTATCACCCGTTAAATGACCATAGGTGTCGTTAAAAGCTTTAAAATTATCGATATCAATCAGTAAGAGACTACAGCGGGTCTGGTGATCTTGTGAACGGTAGATTTGATCCTGAATACTTAACTCATAGGCGCGGCGATTATGCAGAGACGTTAATTGGTCTGTCATAGCCGCGAGGCTAAGATTTTCCATTTCAGATTTAAGATTTTGCACTTCTTGACCCATGGTACACAGACTTTGCTCCATCTCACGGTTGTTGATAAGTAGCATCTGCATCTCATCGACCACACCATCAACCAGCTCGTTTAAGGTATTGATATCGGGATTAGTTTGTAATCGCAAACCAAACTCGGCTAATGAGCCAGAAAATGCCGCGGTTCCTTGACTCAACTGACTGATTTTATTCAACAGGCTATTGATCAAGATTTGTGTTTCAATCTGAACATTTTCAATCACTTCTGGTGACTGTTCTTGGATAAAGGTTTTATAAAGACTGGTATTAACTTCCTTGGTAAAAGAGACATAATTCGCCAAAAAACCATCAATCGCGCGATTTAAATCGAGATTTGTGCCTGCAAAATATTCATACCAAACAGTGTAATTTTCAGGAGTAACAGGAATATCGAGGGCAGACATTTGCGGTACGGCCAAACGCAAAATTTGCGCGGCAGAATCAAGTTCTTTATTTTCTGCAGTAGAAGACATAAATCGCGAACCATAGATTTGTTATGTTTTTGTATATATTAAGTTAACCCAACTGATTCAATTTGGATATGGGAGAAATCAATTATTATGACAGGGAGCAAAAGAAAAGAGGATGTTGCCATCCTCTTCCTCATCACGGTATCGAACCAACTAGAACGAGCTAAACCTCGCGACAATTAAGTCCACAACTAACCGCGGCAGCGAGCAAAGATATCTAATTCAGGCTGATATACCTCAGTTTTGATATTCATTAGTCCCAATAGACTATCGAATAAATTGTCATGGGAGAAACCACCTTTCGCCGCATGCTCAGCCAAACAGTCCATATCCAATTGATTATCTTGGCTAAAATCTTTTGATACCCAAGCAAGCATAGGAATGCTCGTCTGCTCAATCGGTGCGATACTGTAAGGCGCACCATGTAAATACATGCCTTTTTCGCCTAAAGACTCGCCGTGATCGCTCAAATACAACATGGCTGGATCAAATTTATCTTGTTGGTTTTCTAACTTTTTAACCACTTCGCTAATAATATAGTCAGTGTACAAAATACTATTGTCATAGGTATTCATCAGCTCATCTTCACTGCAGTTTTGTATATCACTGCGCTGACAATCCGGTGTGAACTTACGGTGTTCTGCTGGATAACGTAAAAAATAAGTTGGGCCATGACTACCAATGACATGCAATACAATCACGGTATCTTTGCGTTCTGCGTTGGCTAAGGCTTCATCTAATTTGTTCAGTAACACTTGGTCGAAACAATATTGGCCAGTGCACAACTTAGGATCACTGTTCAAATCAATGGTTATGTTTTCAACTTGGTCACACACCCCTTTACAGCCAGAATCATTGTCAAACCACTGTACTTTAATACCACCATGATCCAACACATCAACGGCGGTGTCTTGAGCATAAGCACGGCGTGAATCGTAATCTTCCCGTCCCATGCGAGAAAACATGCAAGGCAAAGATACTGCCGTTGCAGTGCCACATGAATGGGTATCTTTAAAGACTATTAATCCTTGGTCTTGAGTGTGGGCGTTGGTTGGCTTGTCGTAGCCATAATACTGATAACTCATTGAACGCGCGGTTTCCCCCACGACTAGGACTAATAAATTCGGTTTACCATTTGAGTTGGCACTGACATTTTTTGCATCGAGGCCAAGTTGCTGATATTCCATTGGCGTTTGCAAGTACTGCACATTGATGTACTTAGACACAGCACCGATAAAATACGTCGGCACGATATAACGTTTTAGCTCGTCGTTGTTACGGCCAAAGGCCGCGTAATCTTGAAAATAGAAGAAAGCAATAATGCCCAGTCCTGCCAACATCGCTAGCATAAAAAGCACTTTATGCAGTAGTTCTTTTAGGAAAGGTTTGTACTGAATATCCGCTTTATAGATAAGGTACGCGGGTAAAATCCCCGTCAGTAACATATTCATTATCGAAGCAAAATTCACATACATGAACGCTTCGGCATGATTGGTTTGAAAAGTGTTTTCTATCATGCCGTAATCGAAGACGACATTGTATTGGTAGGCAGCGAAGAACACACTCGATGATAACAAGGTGAGTAAGATGAAAAACGGTTTAACGAGATACTTTACCGTAAATAAGGAAAATACAAAACTGAGTGCAAATGTTAAAAACAACGGCACAGTAGCGATGAAGATAGGATCGACATCAGGTTGTTTTTCAATGCCTTTCTTAATGATGCCAAACAATGGGAGATTGAAAATACAGACGTAAAATAACGCTGTGATAAAAGTGAATCGATTCACCGATAGAGTCTTAAATCTTGCTAACACTGATAGCTCTCACTCAAATTAGTTGTTTGTCGAGAATAACTTAGTATTCTTAAGGTAGTCTTAGCCCTTTGACAGTGAAATTTTTTCGCAATAGTAGCAAGCTCTTGGCAATGGCTCAAATTATCTGTGGGTATTGTTAACATTAAATAATAAACTTAAAAAAACGGCCGAACCTCAATAAGTTCGACCGTTTTCTGCTCCCCAACCTATTAGGGTCTTGCTCGGTTTTACCAGTGAAGAGTTAACAATTCATGCTAACCCAGCGGTAATTATCTTAATTGCTGTAATAAGTAGGCAAACGCCATTGAATTAAGTTCCGCGGCTTGATTATTATCTGCAGCGCCGGCGTGGCCACCTTCAATATTTTCGTAGTACAAGACATCAATTCCCATGTCTTTCATCTTAGCAACCATCTTACGGGCGTGACCTGGGTGAACCCTATCATCACGGGTCGATGTGGTGAAAAAGACCTTTGGATAATGCACGTCTTTATGCAGATTATGGTACGGAGAGTAAGTTTTAATGTAAGCCCATTCCTCAGGAATATCCGGATTACCGTATTCACCCATCCAGCTGGCGCCAGCGAGTAACTTATTGAATCTAAACATATCAAGCAGAGGCACTTGGCATACGACAGCGTTGTACAGATCCGGTCTGCGGGTAAATGCCGCTCCCATTAACAGGCCACCGTTACTGCCACCTTGGATGCCTAAATGTTTACTTGATGTAATTTTACGGGCAATCAAATCTTCCGCTATTGCCTCGAAATCCTCATAGGCTTTATGTCGATTTTGCTTTAACGCCGCTTGATGCCAAGCTGGGCCATATTCGCCACCGCCACGAATGTTAGATAACACATAGACGCCGCCCTGCTCTAACCAGTTCTTACCAATGGTGGCCGAATAGGATGGACGCAGTGAGACTTCAAACCCACCATAGCCATAAAGTAGCGTAGGATTAGTGCCATCTAACTTAAGATCCTTAGCCATCACCACAAAGTACGGTACTTTAGTTCCATCTTTTGACGTCGCAAAGTATTGCTCAGTTTTAAACTTATCCGCAGCAAACTGTTGCGGCATACCTTTAATTTTCTTCGGATTTAAGGTTTCTGCATTAACCGTATAGAGGCTTGAAGGCTCAAGAAAACTGGTGTAATTCACGAAAAAATCATCACTGTCTTGCTCAACGTCCATTACCGTCAGGGCGCCATTCGCTTCGAATGGGACTTGGGTGCTTTGCCAAGCGCCATTTTCGTCTTGCTCATACCGCACTAATTTGCTTTTCACGTTATCGAGCCAATTCACGAAAATCGCACTCTTACTAAAACTAAGCTGCGCTATCGATGCGGTCTGAGTCGGGCTCACAAATAAACTGAATTTGGCTTTTTGGGCGATAAGATCCGCCACATCGGCATACACGACCGCGCCTTGCTTAAAGTTACCGTCTTTATTGGTTAAATCGCTCTTTAACTCAATAAATAACTTACCTTTAAAATAACCTTTAATCTCAGCATCTTGAGGTAATGGCAACCCTATGAGTTTGCCATCTTGATAGACATATTGGCTGGCGGTATAAAAAGTATGTGCCTCGGTGACTAAACTCAGCGGCGTTTTATCATCGAATAAAACCCAGCCTGATACTGCGACTGAGGTTTTGTCACCAGTGAAAATCGGTTTCGCTTGCTCGAGTGCTGTACCACGTTGCCAGAGTTTCACCTCCCGTGGATAACCTGAGTCAGTCATGCTTTGACCATCACCAAAATCAGTACCGACAAAGGCGTGGTCTTTATCTATCCAGCTCAGACTTGATTTGGCTTCTTTCAAAAAGAATGGCTTATCTTTGGTGGCAACAAAGGATTTAGTATTTAAATTAAATTCTCGCACTTCCACCGCATCGGCACCACCGCGGGAAAGTGAGACAAAACAGCGCTCATTTTCGGGATATTGACAGCTAATATCCTTAAATACCCAATTGACGGCTTCGGCTTTACCTAAGGCATCGATATCAAGCACGGTTTCCCATTTGGGATCGGGTTTAGCATATTCTTCCATGGTAGTGCGGCGGTAAATACCGCGCACATGGGTGTCATCCTTCCAAAAGTTGTATAACTTGTCGCCAATGTGGGTCGCGTAGGGAATGCGTTCTTTATCGTTCAGGATGGCGAGACTGTTCGCCACTAAGGTATCAAAACCTTTAAACGCTTTAATTTCGGCGGCAGATGCAGCATTTTGGGTTTTCACCCATTCCATCGGCTTTGCGCCTTCAACATCTTCTAACCAAATGTATTTATCTTCTTCTGCGTGAAGTTGACCGCTCATACCGAGCACTCCTGCAATGCACCAAGGCAGTAATTTATTATTCATTCTATTCCTTTTAAACAAAGTCCATCTTGAGATCTGCCCTTACATTACCTTAATTAATATCCAGTTCAACTATTAATCCAACAAGAATGTAACAAAAGGTAAGGTACTGTAATAGCTGATGATTAATCTAGAATGAATCGCGTTTTTAAAGATGTCATACTATAAAAAAGCGTCCACGAGGGACGCTTTTTAGTGAATGAAATAGGGTAAATTAAAACTCGTTATTCATACGAGACAACAAATTGAGCAGTACGATTCGTTCCTCACTGCTCATTTTAGCGGTGAGATCTGTGGTGAGTTGTAGATGTAATGCATCATGTTCGAGGAACAAAGTTTGGCCCTTTTCGGTTAACTCCACCAGAATTGAACGACGATCGGTTTCATGGGGACGACGTACAACCCACTCAGCTTCAACCATTTTGTCGATTTGAACCGTTAGTGTACCTGTTGTGACACCAATTTTATCCGCCAGTTCTTTCATCCTCATAGCGCCGTGCACGCCGAGTAACTCAATGGTGTGCACCTGCGATAGGCTAAAACCTTTGTCACGCACAATGGCGTGTTCCCAAGACGACAGCTTTTCATAAAATTCAATAATCACATGATTTAATGCATGATCTGTTGAATGAGCAGTCGTTAAATTCAGGTTTGATGAATGATGATGTTCAACAGTCATTTAGGCTTCCTTAACCATACACTCGCGCTGACGACAAGTATGGAGTTCAATAGTGATATGAGCCAATTCAGGAAATTGTGACAGTAACTGATTAAAATAACTGACATCTTTCGGTGAATGGGACACGATAGACACCATAATAGCATGGTGATCGGCACTCACTCGCCAAAGATGTAAATCGGCCACTTGATGATCCGGTACGGCCTCAAGAGTTTCCACGACCTTACGCTGCAATGACGCTTTAACACCACCGTCAAGTAAGATAGGACTCGTTTGCTGAATGAGTCCCCATGACCAACGGCTAATAATCACAGCACCCACTATACCCATAACCGGATCGAGCCAAGTCAGTCCCATGTATTTACCAAACAACAAGGCCGCAATGGCGAGCACTGACGTTAACGCATCGGCTAATACGTGAAAATAGGCGGCGCGTAGGTTGTGATCATGACCACCGTGTGCCTTCTGACTCTCATGCTCATGCTCATGCTCATGCTCATGCTCAGCAGCATGGTGCTCATGTTTATGATGGCTATGATCTTGATGGCTGTCATCGTGTGCATGTGAGTCATCATGTGTATGTGGACCCGCACCATGTGAATGAGCCGTATGGACGTGATCGTCATGGGAGGAGTGTGCTTCGCAGCTGTGATGAGCATGCTCGTCTTCATGATCATCTTGATGTCCATGATCGTGACTATGACCATGAGTGTGCCCATGGTCGTGGGTATGGTGATCTTTGAGTAAAAATACACTCAGCACATTCACACTCAAACCTATAACAGCCACAAATATGGCTTCGTTAAAATGGATTTGCTCAGGGTTAATCAGTCGCATTCCCGATTCAATCAACATCACCAGTGCCACAAGTCCTAGCGCTATTGCGCTGGTATAACCGCCAAGCACACTCACTTTGCCAGTACCAAAAGCAAATGCAGGATCGTTAGCGTGTTTACGGGCATACGAATAGGCGAATAGCGTGATCATAAAGGCCGCGGCATGGGTTCCCATGTGCCAACCGTCGGCGAGCAGTGCCATAGAACCGTAGATGGTTCCGGCAGCAATTTCAGCCACCATAGTGATCACGGTTAAATACAGTACATAGCGAGTGTTCTTCTCGCCATCGCGGTTCTGACTCGAAAACTCATGGGCGTGCTGCCACTGGGCGAGTGAGTGCCCTTGGCTGCTTCCCGTAGTAGCTTGATGCCCTGTCGCTTGCTCGGCTGTCATTGATTTCATTGTATGGCCCCTGTTCCATTTCTATCGCTATTAATGGTGAAAAACTCGTCGCTTGAATTATAGTTTGAAAATCAAAATATATGAAGATCAAATTAACTATTTATCAAGATATACTGTTTTCAAACTTTTAAACGTGTATTTGAATCCCCATAATGCATCTGCGCACCTGCCATCAGTCGAGACACTGATATGTGAATTAAGATAGGCAGCTAGACTAGGCAAAGGATATCAGGCAAGGTTTAATGGATTAGCGCTTGATTTATGAGTAAAAACAGCTCACATAGCTGAGTTAGATTGGCTTTATTACAGCCTTACGCAGTTATAGACAGACACAGCGGTGGCTTTTCAGTGCAAGTTGAAATCCAAGTTTTAAGGTTTTTATCTAGGATATTTCGTATATTTTTCGCATGATATGAGTCATAAAACAGCCACAGCAAAGAATTGAAATAGCTGAGAACTTAACAAAATAAGTCATTGAAAAGTGTAATTAACCCTTATTATTCAGATTGATAAAAATTATTTGGGTAAAAAATCGATTTTTTATTGAATAATTTAACCCTTTTTTACCTCTGCTGCGTTTATAGGGAGCAGAACACAGACAAATTTATCGACATCAATTCAGTTCGATTAGGAGAAACAAAATGAAATTGAAGACCTTATTTAGCGTTAGCGCTGTTCCCCTTGCATTTGCACTATTGTCATTCAATGCCGCGGCGGTGAGCCCACCACATCCAACAGGGTTAAATGCGCCTATGATCAGTATTCAACGTTTCGATCCAAAAGATTACAGCGCGCAGGAAGCTACTAAGATGTTCCCTGCTCCGGCAGCAGGTATGGTGCAGCACATTTTAAGTTTACCTAAATTAGAAAACGAAGATGACTACATGGTCGAAATCCAAATTGGTCAGACTCAAATGGTTGATTGCAATAAGCATGGATTAAACGGGGAATTGAAGGAACTGACAGTGCAAGGTTGGGGTTATAACTACTATCAAGTAGATGAAATCGCTGAAGGCCCGAGCACTATGATGGCCTGTTTCGAATTGGCGAAGAAAGAAGCTTTTGTACGTATTCCAGCTGAGCTAAAAATGCGCTACGACAGTCGCTTGCCTAAGGTGTTTTATCTACCAGAAGGCGCTGAACTGCGTTTCAGAACTTGGAAAGTAGACTCAACCTATCAATATTCCAAGTAAATAGCCAAATTTAACTCTTGCGTCATCAATCAAATGCGCTTCGAGTCTTTGCTGATTGATAAAAGCAAAGACTCGAAGCGCATTAACTAGAATCGTTTAATTCTAACGACTTGCATAATTTCTATTTCAAAACCTGCCACAGTTTCTGTCTCTGGGTAATAGATGACATTGATCTTTTGCCCTTGCAGATTACGATACTTTTTGACTCGTCTAAATTTAAACGGCACGTCACAATCTTCAATCATAACAGTATGTTGTATCCACTCCGCCTTTTCCCTTTGCATATGCGAAACCACAGTCACACCTTCAGAGTGAACCAAATGTTCATGGGTGGCTAACATCTTTTTTACGGCCTTATTCATGTTCAACTCTTTTATCATCTAGTTGCGACAACAGTGACTCAACTTTCTGTTTAATTTCAGCATATCTCAATTTTTCACAGCGGCCGAAACCACTCAACTTACGCACTTGAAAACGACTCACCAAAGGAACTGACATACCAGCGAGGCAACGACAATAGGTATCAAGTGATAAAGCATCTATGCCTTTGGCCGTTAAATGGTGCTTCAATTCATGTAAATCAGCCAATATCTGCTGATCTGTCGGCCAAGTAGGTTCCGTCGAATAACTCAACTTAGCGAAATGACCACGGCAGACACTGCAATGACCGCAGATAGCCGGCGTCTCATTATCATCAAAATAACGGGATAAATTGTGGCTTAAGCACGTCTCAAGTTCAAAAAAGCGGACTAATTGCGCTATTCGCGCAATTTCTTTCTGCTCTTTATCGATAAAATAATGGTACAGCTCATCGATGAGTTCCGGACGCGCTAATGCGGCAACATCCACCCGATACACATCGGTAATTCGTTTGGTTTCTAATTCAATCAACTGATGTTCAGCTAAATATTCCAGCGCGGCCAACACGCGACTGCGTTCATGGCCCGTCGCACTGTACAAGGCATCAAAATCTAACGCGCCCCATATTTTCTTCATCTGCGTATGATTAAAAATTTGCGTCAAAAAGGCCTGCCGCTCTGGATTAAAGCGGCTCAGAATGACATGTTTATCCACTAAAAATTTGTAATTAACATCGGCGTAGTAAGCAAATAACGGCTTAACCACACCTAGAATTTCTAGCTGCACAAGTAACGTTTTTAACGGCAACTGGCGAATATTACTCGCCGTCGACACGCCATTAAGCTGACATTCCCACTGAGCAGAATCTTGTTCAAGTCGAATTGCTTCAATGACTTGCGCTATACCTTCTCGCTCCGGCGTATCGCCATACACAAAATTCTCAACGGTATTGAGCCCGTCAAGATTGGCCAAAGTGACACAATGGGATAACGCACCATCACGCCCTGCTCTGCCGATTTCTTGGCTGTAGTTTTCAATGGATTTAGGCAAATCGTAGTGGATCACAAAACGAATATTGCTCTTATCGATTCCCATGCCAAAAGCGATGGTTGCCACCACCACTTGCAGCTTATCCTGCATAAAATCATTTTGAATTTGTTGACGTTTTTCATCTTCAAATCCAGCATGATAGGCACTGGCGACTATACCTTGTTGGCTCAAGAGTCGTGCGACCGTTTCGGCGGTTTGCTGCAAAGTCACATACACAATGCCGGCACCTGAGAATGATGCAATCTGGTTAACCAGTAAGGCATTCTTCTCTTGCGTTGATACAGGCAGAACAGTCAAATCTAAATTGGGTCGATAAAATCCCGTTTGCACTATGTGTTCAGGCGCAATATCAAAGCGCTTGGCCATATCCAGTTTCACTTTACGTGTTGCTGTGGCCGTCAATAACAGTACCAGCGGGATCTCAAGCTCGCGCCGATAGTCGGGCAATTTAAGATAATCGGGCCGAAAATTATGGCCCCACTCTGAAATACAATGCGCCTCATCGACGACCAGCATGGACAGCGGAACCGATTGAATAAATTGCCGAAAACGTTCATTTTTGAAACGTTCCACCGACACCATCAAGATTTTCAGCTTGCCAGAGCGCGCATCAGCCATCACTTGCTGACTCTGCTCGGCGCTTAAGGTTGAATCTATGCTGGCCGCATGAATTCCCTTAGATTGTAAAAATTCCAGCTGATCTTTCATCAAGGCGAGTAAAGGCGAAATCACTAAACTCAAATGGGGTAACTGCAATGCTGTAAATTGATAACAAAGGGATTTACCAGAACCCGTCGGAAAAATCGCTAAACTCGACTCCCCCGCCAACAGTTGTGTTATCGTTTGCGCTTGACCAGGACGAAATTCAGAAAACCCGAAATCCTGCTGCAATAAACTAACGTATGGATTGGTTTCCGGAATGGGATTGAACATCAACCGTCCTTTACACTTATCCTTACCACCCACAAAATTCGGGCATACCGCAAGAAAAAGATTCAGCATTAAGTGAGTCGACTAGTCTAGCAAATTTTGACGTACTTTACGGAGTTAATTAGCAACAACTGAGTTTTCAAGCCAACTTAACTGCTCATCAGCAGCGTAATTATAGGTGCGAATTTTGTTGCAAAACTATGATTAGTATATAATTAATTTACTTTTTTAGTCAGCAATTAAATATGAAAATAAAACCGATTTGTAAAAATATAAATCCTATATCTCCTATGAAAAAAACAAGACGTCAGATGAATCTCAGTAAAAAATACATCTCCGATAAATTGAGCATTTAAGGTTTTCTAGCAAGATATAGATTGATCAGCGACGTCAGTTTGTCCTGAAATCTTTCTTCAAAACCATCAATGTCACGGCCTATAGAGACTAAATATTTAGTTGCCTGCTCACGCGAAAGCAGCTTATTTGCAAGACTATATTGCATCTCTTCTAAGGTTTTATCATATCTTGGGATCAATACCCAAGTGCCGACATCGACGTCAAAATGTTGCATCGCTTTCTGGGCTAAAGCACAAAAAGCCTCAATATGATCTACGCCATCAGGTCCGAGACAGCCAGGTTCAATTCGGCATAAAACCGCAATTTTCCTATCGTTTACAATACTTAAACTCATCTCTAATGCCCCGCGTTATCTAGTCGTAAATATAAGATCTTAACAGTAATTTTACGTGTCTGCACAGATAAGTCACGGCTAACTTACCCTTATTAGATGATCCATTTTAGGCAATAAAACAACTTTAAAATCATATTCTTCAAAATATAGATCCGCGTTTTTTTGTTCTATTCATCAACAATGTCGTCTACAACATCCTCATCAGTATGTTGTAAAACATTAAGCGAAATATTTTCATTATGCTCTGACAATAGGGTATCAATGGCTTGGTCAAAACTGTCTAACTTTTGAGTTTCCATATAACGTTTTAACCTCAAAATAATATCCCTGCTCAGCTCAATATGAGACTTTTTTTGCCGTTTTTTTATTTGAGATAATTCTTTGCGAACCATACGCCAGCCAAAATCAGTAAAATACTGATTGAGCATTTTGTTTACATTAGTAAGCTCGTTGTCGATCCGCAGTGCCTTTTTGCGTAATCGGACCAATTCATTTAGTTGTGTCACCAACTTAGTATAGAAAACCGTTTGTAACTCAGCGTCACAAAACCAATCCGGTTTAGATGCCACAGCTTCAGGATTGATAAGGCGATAAATTAAGGGTAAGGCAAAAATTAATTCTGCTTCCTCAAGCAATAATAATTTTCTCCCTGCTGTTGGTTTGTCTTGTTGATATATCCAGGCTTGCGGTTCCATAAATACGTTTCTTTAGCTAAGCATGCGTCTAATGCAGATGAAATAAATCGGTCCTTATGCTAGTACAAATCGATAAGTATTAATATATGGTTCAACCATTTTTTGTGTGTGATATCGATTCCTTGTGCTTCTAACTCAACTCATATCAGGTCAAATACACAATAAGCTGTTGTACTTATTAGCTTAAATTTCATCCAACATACAAGCCTAGTTTAGCGGCATTCCATTCAACAAAGCCAATAAAATGGTTAAACCATTCTTTAAAATTATGCATCTGTGACTAACTAAGTTCGAAACCACTGCATAGAGAAAGTACGAATTTCATACTATCATTGCCTTTAATTTTATATCCGCTTAATTAATCGCCATTGTTAGAATAGGTTTATCTTGGCTGTTTTTTAAACTAAATAATCCAGCTAAATGTTATTTAATGCCCCCTCCTCTGATAAAAGAGGATTATTTAAACAAATAAGCACTCTACCAGTGATAATGACGATTATCACTGGTAGATGTAGGCGTGATTTGCGTATAATTAAGCCTTCTTAATTCGATATCAGGTGACTTCAACGGCATGTCTAAAATGATCCGGACAAATAGTAATGCTCAAAATAACACCAATGTATCGAATGAAAGAGTGACTAGATCAGATCATCACAATAATAACCGTGCTGAACAGCCACGTTTTTTTGAAGAGACTTTCCTGCCACAATCTGTTCGAAGTGATTATTTAAGTGCTGCCGAAGAAACTGAATATGAAATTTCAGCCAACACCCGCCGTGTTTATAATACGAGCTTTAGTCTATTTAGCCGTTATTGTGCCGAACACCAACTGCAGGCTCTGCCCGCAGATCCCCGTAGCGTGATTTCATTTATTGGTTATCAGAAAGAATTGATCCAAGAGAGTACTGGAGTACAACTTTCTAAACAGACATTAACGACTCGACTCGCGGCGATTCGCTACCACCATATTCAAGCGGGATTCCACTCACCTACCGAGCACCCTCTGGTGATCAGAGTGATGCGCGGTTTAAGTAGAAATCAATCTCGCCATGTGAGTGATTATGATCAACAACCGATTATGTATGATGAAGTGGAAATGCTCATTCAAGCTATCGATGAACAAGTGCAGCCATTAACCCGAGCAAGAGACAAAGCCATTATTCAGTTAGGATTACAAGGTGGGTTTCGCCGTTCTGAACTTGCAGATATAAAAGTTCAATATGTCAGTTTTTTACGCAATAAGCTAAAAGTTCGCCTACCTTATTCGAAGAGTAATCAGCAAGGCCAACGGGAATGGAAAGACCTGCCGGATCATGAACCTTTTGCAGCACTCAACGCGGTAAAAAATTGGTTATCACTAGCCAATATAGAGGATGGACATTTATTTAGATCGCTTTCCCGTGATGGGAAATATTTACGCCCTTATCAAATAGTAGAACATCACTCTGAAGCTAATTCAAGTTTACATAAAAATAGTGGTTTTCTCACGGGAGATGATATTTATCGCATCATTAAAAAATATTGCACAAAAGCGGGCCTACCTGCAAAATTTTATGGTGCCCACAGTCTGCGTAGTGGTTGTGTCACTCAACTCCATGAAAATGATAAAGATCATTTATACATTATGGCCAGAACTGGCCATACCGATCCGCGCTCACTTCGCCATTATTTAAAACCAAGAGACTAAAACACAAAAGACTAAACTAGATCATGACTCGATAAGAATCAGTTAGTCTTTTACCTAAAATAAAATAGCAATTTTAACGTTAAATATAAATCTATCATGTTTATGAAAAAAAATGATATTCAGTAATTATATTAAAATTATTTCCAATTTTTAATTTGAAAAATAATTAAAGCAATAACTTCACATTATATATTTTTATCTGTGACACAAGATTTGACATCATAGCAGAATAAAAATCCTAATCGAGGTACTTTGACCTCAGCAGCTTAGACCATAGCAAACTGCTGGTTAACATTTTTATAGCATATCGGGTTTATTGCTCACTGCAGTATTATTGTAATATAAAATCATCTTTATTGTCATATTGATACTTTAGCCTTAGTCACGAAATTTAATCCATCGTACTAGCCGGAGTAATATATGAGTAAGGCCACCTTTGATCCTACACTTTATAATAAAAGTAATAACGAGCCATTTAACCAAGTGTTGGATAAACATTTATCTCGCCGTAACTTCGTAAAAAGTGGTTTAGGCCTCAGTGCTATGACAGCTTTTGCCAGTGTAGGCTTAACTGCTTGCGGATCAGATGACACACCCGTTACAAAACCTGTTGATCCAGTGACACCTTTGCCACCGACAAAAAGTACCGCCAAGCTAAACTTTACGTCAGTTGCGGGTTCTCGTTTAGATGCCGTCGTTGTGCCAGAAGGCTATACAGCGCAGGTACTTGCACCATGGGGCACGCCATTAAATGCAAAAGCAGCACCATGGAAAAGCGATGGTAGTAACACTGCCGATGACCAAGCGAACTCAGTCGGTATGCACCACGATGGCATGCATTTCTTTCCATTAAATGATACGGGTAATGACGGTTTACTTTGCATTAACCATGAATATATTGATGAAGTTGCATTACATCCTGCAGGACAAACTTTTGATCCTACTTCAGGTTTGCGCACGATTATCGATGAGGTACGTAAAGAAATCAACGCCCATGGCGTATCGGTTGTACGTATAAAACTGGTTAATAATCAATGGGAAGTGGTTAGCAATGATAACCATAACCGCCGATTCACCGGTGCGACTGTAATGGATATTAGTGGTCCTCTCGCCTACTCTTCTCTACTCGAAACCCGCTACTCTCCCGACGGTAGTCAGGCTCGCGGTACATTAAATAACTGCGGCAATGGTTACACGCCTTGGGGCACTTATTTAACCTGTGAAGAAAACTGGCCAGGCTACTTCGCAAACCGTGGTACGTTAACTGCCGAGCAAAATCGCATTGGGATCAGCAAAACCAGCACACGTTATGGCTGGGATGATCTTGCAGGTCATGATGAAGAACGTCTCGATGAGTTCGCGCGTTTTGATGTCACGCCAAAAGGCGCAAGTGCTCAAGATGACTATCGTAATGAAGCGAATGGTCACGGTTATATTGTTGAAATTGACCCTTTCAATCCAACATCGCGCGCAGTAAAACGTACCGCGCTTGGTCGTTTCCGCCATGAGGGATGTACCTTTGGCAAGCTAACCGAAGGTAAGCCAGTAGTATTCTATTCTGGTCACGATTCACAATTCGAATACTTATATAAATTTGTCTCGGCCGCGGCGTGGGATGCAAAAGATGCTGACAGCAGCAATCGCATACAAACTGGCGATAAGTATATGAATGAAGGTACTTTATATGCAGCTAAGTTTAATGCAAATGGTGGTGGTGTTTGGTTGCCTTTAACCTTAGATAGCCAGACTACGGACGGAAAAACCCTAGGCAATACTTTCGCTAGCTTAGCCGAGATTATTTTGAACACCGCTGGCGCAGCGGATCTTGTTGGTGCAACACCTATGGATCGCCCTGAATGGTGTGCTGTCGATCCTTTCACTGGTTCAATTTATTTGACCCTGACCAACAACTCAAAACGAACTGAAACCAATCCAGCGAACCCAAGATTGAAAAACCACTTTGGCCATATTATTCGTTGGGATGAAAGTGACAAAGATACTGAATTTACATGGGATATCTTCGTATTCGGATCACCAAGTGATGGTAACGCAGAGACAAACTTATCAGGCTTAACGGATCTTAACCAATTTGCCAGCCCAGACGGTTTGGCCTTCGATCAACGCGGTATTTTGTGGGTTCAAACCGACAATGGAGCCAAGGATGTCGCAGAAGAAACCAACGATCAGATGCTAGCAATAGTGCCTTCAACGCTTGTTGATGGCCAAGAGAAACAGCTCGGCGTAACGGCTGATAACCAAATGGAATTAAAGCGTTTCTTCGTTGGACCAAACGACTGTGAGGTTACGGGTTTTGCTATTAGCCCTGATTACACATCTGTTTTTGCTAACATTCAGCATCCCGGTAATTGGCCTTATTCGTCCAATGCCGCTGAAAAAACGCCTGCGGGCACGACATTACGCCCTCGCGCCGCTACGGTCGTTATCCGTAAGTTAGATGGTAAAGAAGTCGCGGTATAAACAATTATGCTTGTGCGAGGTATCTTCTTAATATGAAGTTCCTATAAGTTAATTGCTACACATAAAAAATCCCCTCACTGTAGGGGATTTATTATTTAAGAAGATAGTTAACTAGCCTTTTTCAAAATAGATTAAATCCAACATCGATTAACTCTTACTACGACTTGCTTGTTCAAAGGCAAGTTCAAAAGCATCGGTAAAATCTGTAATTGGCAGAAGGTCCTCACGGCAACGGCGATTGCGGCCAAGTAAGGAAGATTCAACAAACAAATCAAACCAAGTACTTAAGGCTTTGCCATTAGCCGCTTCGCCAATCGCTCCTAAAGCCAATGATGCCACCTCGGCGGTGCCAAGTTGAAAATCATGACTACCTTTACGCAATGCATAGGTCGCGAGCGTGTCGGGATCGAAGGAAAGCAACGGCAGTGATTGTAAGTAAGGACTCTTACGGAACATTTTAATCGCTTCACGCCAACTGCCATCGAGCATGATTAGCAGCGGCCGTTTACCTTCGGCCAATGTCGACATCGGCACTTGGTTTAGTACGGTTTGCCCTTGCTCTGCATACTGGGCAGGAAACACTAAATAGGGTTGATATTGCGGCGAATTAAGCAAAGCAAGCAGCTCAGCTTCAGGTTCTGTACGTGACCAAATGTAGGCGTGGGTATCAGGGATAAGATCCGCTATGAGTCGTCCACTATTAGTCGGCTTTAACACCTCATCGTTATACATAATCAGCAGAAAACTGGCGTGAGTATCTAACTGACGGCGTAGCGCACAGGTACAGAACTGCTCACCTAAGAGACATAATGGACAGCGGATCAGTTTTTTACCGCGGGCACCAAAGGGTTTAGTCGAAATAGACTTACGGTACTGATATAAATGGTGCACTGCATGGGGGGCTAAAGCCATAAAAACCAATTCTCTATCAAACTTATTAAGGATCGCGACCACATCAGTTAGCACTTTTAATCGCGGTGGCGCAGTTTATCCCTTGGCCATCAATGGTGCAATCGCACAATACATTATCGTGATAAAAGGCCGGTGTCAGTGGTTGATGGTTTCATCTGCAGCCTAACGCCAGTGAGATAATTTAAGAGCACAGAGCAACCATCTCTTAAAACATCTGTAATGTATTAATCTGTGTTGCCACTTAGTATGCAACACTAAACCGACCAAATTAACGTTTAACTTACTTATTGGGAGAGTATTGAAACTAAATATCAGTAATGACTTAACTTAGTGTGGAATTGCCCTAATATCATGCGAAAATCTACTCTACAAATACAATCTCAATGAAAGGTCAATTATGCACCCAAAAGCCCCGATCGCTTTAATACCACTACTAAACGGCATCCTCATCTCTGCGGCCCTATTCTCTCATGCCACTGCAGCCAAAACACTTAATACCAAAGAAATACAAACTCTTGTAGATTCGGCGGTGAAACCTTTGATGGCCGAGTACGCTATTCCCGGCGCAGTGATTGGCGTCACCATAGAAGGTAAGCAGTTTTTTTATCAGTATGGCGTCAGTTCTAAAACCTCCGGGCAAAGTGTGACTGAAGATACCCTGTTCGAGATTGGCTCTATCAGTAAAACCTTTACCGCAACACTGGCTAACTATGCACAGGGCGAAGGTAAATTAACACTCACGGATATGGCCAGTGATTATATTCAAGCATTAAAAGGCAGTCATTTTGATAAGATTAGTCTCATCAATTTAGCCACCCACACAGCGGGTGATTTGCCGATGCAAGTTCCTGATAAGGTCACTAATAACGCAGAGTTAATGGATTACCTTAAGCATTGGCAACCGTCATTTGCCGCGGGAACCCACAGAAATTACGCCAATCCGAGTATTGGGCTGCTCGGCATGATTGCCGCGCAGAGTTTAGGGCAAACTTTTCCACAAGCACTTGAGCAAACACTATTTCCACAATTGGGCATGACAAGCAGCTATATTAACGTTCCGAGCAGTAAAATGGCCGATTATGCCCAAGGCTACGATAAGCAAGACATGCCAGTGCGGGTCAATCCTGGGGTATTAGCCGATGAAGCTTATGGCGTTAAAACCTCAGCAAAGGATTTACTGCAATTTGTTGAGGCCAATATGCAAATGCACCCAATTGCCAAACCACTGCAAACGGCACTCGATGAGACCCACACGGGATACTTTGATGTCGGTGTGATGACCCAAGATATGATTTGGGAGCATTACTCATATCCTATTGATCTTGATAAAATACTTGAGGGTCACACTCAGGAAGTCGTATTTGGCAGTACGCCAGTTAAACCCATAGTACCGCCCCTCGCGCCGCAGCAAAATGTGTGGATTAATAAAACCGGCTCTACTGGCGGTTTTGCCGCTTATGCAGCCTTTATTCCCGCGCAAAAGCTTGGCATAGTATTGTTAAGCAATAAAAATTATCCCGTACCGCCTCGGGTGACTGTGGGGTATCAGATTTTAACGGGCATAGAGAAATTACAAAAATAGCATCTTGCTAGTCGCGACTATTAAAGGAGATAAGGAGATAGGCTGATTCGCTATCTCCTTTCTTATTTGTTCCTTTTAGCGTGATTTTTTTAGGGTGGCTTGTATTAAGCACCTTATCCACTTACTTACCTCCAATCTCTTAATAGCCAATATTTTTAAGCAAACTCCCATGTAAGAAAATAGGCAGTGAAGGGTTAATCTGAGTATTAATTCATTTGCAATTATTCGACCTAGTTAACAGACAAATAACCTATCGTAAGTTTAGCTTTACAGCTTAAAATCAGGATAAAAACTTATGCATCGCATTAAAAATTATTTCGTTAAATCAATATGATTGATACTTGAAGTGACACTTTTAGGGAGTAAGATAAGCTAAATACCTTAAGTGACCTTTTTCGGAAATATCATGTCAGGCACGCCACATTCTCCTATTCATCACGATGTCGCTCCAGCGGCGAGTCAGTCTAGCCTACTGTTAATGATTGTCTTTATGGTCGCCTGTGGCCAAATGGCGCAGACGATTTTTGTACCTGCCCTTCCACAAATCGCACTCGGGCTCCATGTGGACGCCAGCCAACTACAAGCCGTGATGGCCTGTTACTTACTCTCCTACGGGATGTTTCAATTTGTGTATGGCCCAGTGTCAGATCGCGTTGGCCGTAAAATGCCACTCATCGTGGGTATCGCAATTTTCGTTCTAGGCGCTGTGTTCGCGGCGAAGGCCACAAGTTTTAACCAACTGATAATGGCAAGCCTTATCCAAGGATTAGGCACAGCCAGCGCAGGCGCATTATGCCGGAGCATTCCCCGCGATCATTACTTTGGCGACCGACTGGTAACATTTAATAGCTATGTCTCTATGGCTGTGGTGTTTTTACCTTTGCTTGCACCATTTATCGGCAGCGCCAGTGCAGCCTATTTCGGCTGGCAAGCCGTATACTGGGTATTAGCGGTATTCGGTGTCGTGGTCTGGCTGTTGTTAATATTCCTCTTTAAAGAGTCTTTACCTAAGGCGCAACGGGAACATCAAGCCGTTTTCAAATCCTATAAGCATGTCCTGCGCCATAGAGCGTTTCGCGCTTATTTATTTTCATTGATCGCCACCTTTGCCGGTATTGCGGCGTTTGAAGCCATTGCTGGCGTACTCTATGGCCAATATCTCGGACTGACACCTTTTATGGTCAGTTGTTATTTTGTTGCGCCAATTCCTGGCTACTTACTGGGGGCACTCATCGCGGGCCGACAGAATAAGCCACAAAGGGTTGTTTACCAAGGTGTTGCGTTACTCGGTGCTGGCGCATTATTTATGTTGATCCCAGGTCTTTTTAATTTAGTGGTCGGCTGGAGTTTACTTGTTGGATCGATTTTATTCTTCAGTGGTGCAGGCATGCTGTTCCCTACCCTAACATCTGCTGCGTTAGAGCCATTTCCACGTCAGGCGGGGATTGCGGGCGCATTACTGGGGGGATTACAAAATTTTGGTGCCGGACTTGCCGCATTAACTATGTCTTTAGTGCCTATGGGCGGCCAGTTGAGCATAGGTTTATTAAGTGCTGTGATGGTGGTTTTAGTGATCCTGTCTCTGTATTACGCCAAAGATCAAAATGATACTCACCAGAATTTAATGCCACAGATTTAATGGATATGATTTGAAGCGACAATTCTTGGTTTAAGCTAAATCTATTACCATCAGTCAAAAAAAAGCCCACATTGTTGTGGGCTTTTTAAATCGATAAGACACTGTAATAAATCAAAAATCTCGATTAATTTATTGCTTCTATAGCTTTAATCGTTACAGAATGCGACGCAGTAAAAAGTCAGCTTTAAGGCGACGAATTCGGGTCATGATCTTCTTCACTGGCGCGGGATAGCTCTGTAAGGTATCCACTTGGCTGTAGTGATATAACCGCTGTGTGTGTTCCAGAATATGTGCCTGCTCGGCTTCAAACTGGGCTTTCCAGCAGCCAATTTCATCTTGGATCAACAAACCATTCTCAAGATCCAGCGCCCAAGCTCTTGGATTCAAGTTCGAGCCTGTGATCAAATGCTTATTACCGTCGGCACTGATGCCCTTGAGGTGATAACTGTTGATACCATGTTTCCACAAATGGATATTCAGCTGACCATTATCAATCGCCCACTGTTGGCGTTTAGCGAACTTACGCAATGATTGCTCATACATATAGGGCAATGCACCTATGGTTGAGAAATCCTGCTCTGGCGGAATATAAAAATCGTTAGCCGTCTTGTCGCCCACAACGATATCGATGCGTTTGCCATTGCGTAAATGCTTCGCTAAAGCGCGCACTAAAATGTACGGCGGATTAAAATAGGGCGTGCAAATAAACAGCGAGTCTTTTGACTCTTCCACCAAGGCGACAACCACTTTATTGAGCAAGTTTTTCTTACGTCCTAGCCCAAGTAACGGCGTGATGCGATTGCCATCACGTGTCTCCTTAAACTGATACTCAGCGTCAGACAGTCTCAGCTTAAAGCTACGCATGTCCGTCTTTGGTGGTAGCACTTCTTGCTCAGCATCTTGCGTTAATGAACACACAGCTGGATCAAAAATGATATTTTTCTGGATCATCGCGCGCATACTGCGCGCTAATTCGGCTGACTCAATCAAGTGATAACGATCGAAACGGTACTTATCGTGTTGTTGCAAATAGATATTATTGAGACTGGCACCGCTATAAATCACGGCATCATCGATAATAAATCCCTTAAGATGCAACACACCCATAAATTCACGGGATTTGACGGGTACACCTAAGATATCGATGGGATGTTCGGCTTCAGCCATAACTCTACGGTACATCAAATAGTTGCCGCTATCACCTTTATGGCCAATCAAGCCACGTCTCGCACGGTGAAAATCGACTAACACTTTGATATCAAGCGTTGGATTTATCGCTTTGGCATCCATGAGGGCTTGTAATATCTCACGACCCGCTTCGTCATCTTCTAAATACAGCGCCGCAATATAAATACTGTGCTTGGCGCTCGCAATACGAGCGAGTAATTCTGCCTTGAAACGGCATGGCGTGAGCAACCACGTTAAAGCCTCGGGTTGAACGGCTATTCCACCAAGCTTATCTAGCAAGGCATCCTCCTTTAAACATGCTGACCACCCCGATAGGAAGCACTGGGATTCAGTGATAAAAACATCACAGCAATATGTGTTAACTCTGGATAGGCCTCTGTCACTGCCAACCTGATCGTTTGTTCTACTTTAAGATGTATATCAGGGTCCTTAGGGAACCAGAGTAACTCAACTTGGACAAAGCGTTGATCAATTTTTCCATTTCGAAAACTGATGCTTGGGATCCAATCTAATGTGAAACTCTCTGCATTACCTTTACATATATCCGCCAATGACTGCAGTAATGTTTGGCTGAACGCTGCAACGACCGCTTGTGGTAAGCCGCGCATACTAATATGTGGCATGGTTTAGTTGTTACCTAAGAACCTAAAATCGTAAGGGGTAGAAATTACCGACTTCACCTCGTCTCGGCAAGACTTTTCTCCCAAAAGTCTTGTTAAACCTAACGGTTTTGCTGGTAATTTGACCTCACGCGATTTTATTCCACTTCAGTGCACCGATTTACCTAAAAATCTTCTTCATTTATCCTTGCTTGAAATCGCATTTTACGGCGAGTATTCTCGGCATTATTTGCCCGTCCACACAATATGTTGCCCCTAAATAGGGGGATTTTTAACGCTACAAATCAGTCCAAATTTCACTGAACTGCACCCAAAATGTCTGCCAAATCACAAAATAATCTTCAAACCCATTTCATTCACCCCGAATCCAGTGATTTAGCGTAAACTAAACCGCCTATTTGCGATTAGACCACACGATACAAGATTAAGACTATGAACAAAAAAATTCTGCTGACGTTAGCACTGACATTGCTGTTTGCTTGGGGTATTTTCCATTTTAAAACCCAGTTAGGGTTACTCATCCTGCCGTTGTTTATTGGGCTGGTATTGTTTGTTACCCTACGTTTATATCGCTTGATGGAAAAGGATGACGGCAGCAGTGAGGATTAACCGCACACAATACCAACCTAATCTTAATGATGTTTTGATAAAAATGGCCAATAGCTAACATGGAAACGTTACTGAAAACCACTCTATATGCCGGCCTGCTCCTAGCCGCAAGTCATAATATGGCCTATGCAGAGCAACATGATTCTAGGCCGATAAGTGCTCAAACCACTTCGCTTAGCCAAGCAATCAGTAAGATCAGCCCTCGACATTCACAAATCGCCTTACTGGCAATGAATATGTCGAACAATCAAGTGATCTATAGCCAACAAGCTGAGACCTTGTTTATTCCAGCCAGTACCCAAAAGCTGCTCACGGCAGTCAGTGCTATGGCTCAGCTTGGGCCTGATTTTCGTTATGTCACACAATTATGGACAGATGCACCGATACGCAAGGGCCATATCGCAGGCAGTGCTTATCTGCGTTTTAGTGGCGATCCCACGCTGACTCAAGCCGATCTCAAGGCCATTTTTGCCAATCTCGTAAAACAAGGCATTAATCGCATTGATGGACATCTGTATTTGCTCGGCGATAAACAGGAACAATTGCAAGCTCCCGGTTGGGTATGGGATGACTTAGGCATTTGTTTTGCCGCGCCAGTGTCGAGTTATATTATCAATCAGAACTGCGTCTATGGTCAGTTTAGCCCAAGCTCTACCAACAAACCTTCACAGGTAAGTCTGCGTGCAGGAAGTTATGGAGTTAAAATCAGCAGCGATGCGGTGTTTGACCAAAAGGCGAGCCGCGAATTTTGCCAACTTGATATGGTCAGATTAGGTCAAAATAACTACCATTTACGCGGCTGTTATCCTGGCGGTGAGGCAATACCACTGGCGATTGCGATCAGCGATCCGTTCAAATTTGCCCAAGATAACCTCACCTCCCTACTTAAAGGCGAGATGTCTCTTGCGGGTAAAGTACAACTCGGCACTAGCTTACCCCAAAAGGCAAAACTAATTGCCAGCCATAGCTCGGCGCCCTTACCTGAGCTGCTCGAGACTATGCTGCTCAAGTCAGATAATTTGATTGCCGATAGCCTTTTTAAGCAACTTGGTAAAAGTTATTTTAAGACCCAAGGCAGCTTTACCAATGGTGCCGCTGCCATGCAGCGAATTTTAACGAATTTAGGCATAGATTTGAGTAACGCCAATATTGTGGATGGTTCAGGATTGTCACGCTATAACTTACTCAATGCCAAGCAGTTAGCCGCGGTGTTGGCGCTAATCCACCAAGATAGCCGCTTTAGTCCGTTAATCACGAGTCTGCCACAGGCAGGGATCAGCGGCACCTTAAGATATCGTATGGGCTACAACAAGCCGCCGCTTAAACAGCAAATTTTTGCTAAAACAGGCTCGATGCAAGGCGTGTCTAACTTAGCGGGCTTTATCCGTTTGCCCCAGCATAACGACACCCTGTTTGTGGTCCTTGAGAATGGCATGAGCCCTGAATTAAAAAATCAGCATAACCCCTCATTCAATGCCGAGTTTCTTAAACAATTGATTTCAGTGCTGCAACCGTCATCAACCACTGCGACTGTGAATACTGCGGCTCACTAGAGTCATTAATTAATCGCTACAGAGTAAAAAACTTGCATAAAAAAGCACTGAGTCATCAGTGCTTTTTCAGTTTTTATCTTAACGAATATACCGAAGCCTTGTTAAAACAACTCCGCAGGCATCGCCATAGTCGTCGCATCACCAGCTCTGACTTGGGCGATATGGTAGTCCGCTTTTGGCAATAACTTATCAAAATAGAACTTAGCTAAATAGACTTTCTGCTCGGCGAAAGCTTTATCTTCATGATCCGCAACCTTATCAACCATAGCCAACCAGTAGAAACCATACAGGGTGTAACCAAAGGCATCTAAAAAGTCGACCGCACACGCATTAATAAGTGCAGGCTGAGCCACTTTGCGATCATTAACTGACTCGGCAACGATGACCAAGGCATCTAAACGTGCACACACGGCAGCCACTTTCACCGCATCAACATGGGTAAATGCACGCATTTGTGCTTTCAAGTCAGCGACAAATTCATTTAATGCAGCAAGATTATCGCCCGTGACTTTACGGCCGAGGAAATCGATGGCTTGAATGCCATTGGTGCCTTCATAAATCTGTGCGATACGGGTATCACGGACTAATTGCTCAATACCCGTTTCACGAATATAACCATGTCCACCAAAGACTTGCTGCGCCATGATCGTCGCATCAAGACCGCGATCGGTTAAAAAGGCTTTAGCGACTGGCGTTAATAAACCCACATAACGCGACGCTTTGGCTTTAACTTCATCTTGGGCATATTTTGCTAGATCCAGCTGTTGTCCAGTAAACACAGACAAAGCACGGCCCGCTTCTGTCATCGCACGAATGGTCAACAACATACGGCGCACATCGCCATGGACAATAATGGGATCAGAATCACTGCCCGTCGGTGAGCCGCCAGCGGCAACGCCTTGATTACGCTCTTTAGCATAATCGGCTGCCATCTGATACGCCGCCTGAGCACTGCCCAGCCCTTGTATACCAATCGCTAAACGCTCGTAGTTCATCATAGTGAACATGCATACGAGGCCACGATTAGGCTCACCAATCAAGAAGCCTTGGGCATTCTCAAAGTTCATCACACAGGTCGCAGAACCTTTAAGGCCCATCTTATGCTCGATAGACCCCACTGATACACCATTGGCATTGGCTAAGCTGCCATCGGTATTTACCGATATTTTAGGTACCAGGAAGAGTGAAATCCCTTTACTATCCGGTAGCTTAGCAAGCACTAAGTGGATGACGTTTTCAGTTAAATCATGATCGCCACCCGTGATAAAAATCTTGCTGCCCGTGATGGCATAACTACCATCATCCTGCGGTAAAGCTCGAGTGCGAATATTACGCAGATCAGAACCCGCTTGCGGCTCCGTCATATCCATAGCACCCGCCCATTCGCCGGAATATAACTTAGGCAAATAAGCTTGTTTCAATTCTTCGCTGCCGTGGGCATTGATACATAAAGCCGCCCCCGCGGTTAACGAGCCATAAAGTGTAAACGCATTACAAGCACTGTAAGCCATTTCGTCGACTAAGATCCCCAGCATCTTCGGCATCCCCATGCCACCAAATTCAGGATCGCCACACAAACCAATCCAACCGCCCTGGGAATACTGCTCATAAACGGCTTTGTAGCCATCAGGGGTAATCACTTGATTGTCTTGATGCAACACGCCCTGCTCATCGCCCGTCCGGTTCAGCGGATGGATCAACTCACTGCTGATCTTGGCTGCTTCTTCCAAAATGGCATTAGCAGTGTCGATATCGACCATTTCTGCAATCTCAGGCAATTGTGCCCAAGTGTTTGGAGCATCAAATACCTGTTCCAGTAGGAAACGCATATCCGTCAACGGGGCTTGGTAAGGATTCATTGGTAGACTCTTAAACGTAGGATTAAAACAGTTGTTTTAATTTATACCAGTTCACTGTAGAAAACAATCTCATTACAAATACAGCTGTGAATAATATGGAGGTACGTGAGCAAAGTATAAATTCAACCCATAAAAAAACCCTTAAGCCTGAACTTAAGGGTCTCTATTTTATAAGCTTTACCACAGGATTGTCGCAGCGTTAGCTCACAGGCTTGTGGCAATTACCACATTAAATCATCAGGAATTGCGTAATCTGCATAGGGATCATCTTCAACGACCACAGCTTTAGATTCATCCTGTTGCCACAGATAACCACACCACTGCGGCACCAGCAGTTTAACTCGCTCGGCTAACTTATGTGGTACTAAGTAACTCTTATCTTCGTAACGCACTATGCCTAACTGCCCTTTAAGCAATTCTGCCTGCAGTTTTTCATCTATGTATAAAGAATAAATTTTATTATCAAGAGTATAGTTAAATTTCACTTCAGCATAAGCTGGGATCTTAATCGCAGACTTAGTGAACTCTGTGATTAAACCGCGCACCTGTCCACGCTCAGATGCCTCTGCAAAACGTTGCTCATTTAGCACTTTATCTTTTTGCGCCTGCAACCGTTTTTGCTCGGCCACTTCTTGCTTAAAAGCACTTGAGCCATCATCAACTCGTGATTTTTTGTCACGGCGTTTTTGAGTCTTAACGTCGCGAACCTTTTGTTTACTGGCAAGCCCTGCTTTGAGTAGCTGCTCTTGTAATGCATTAGCCATGGATCATTACCTACTTAATTTCTATAAAATCAAAGTTCTCGATTTTGAATATCAATAATCTAAAACCAAACTACATTTTTGCGGCCAGTTCGCCAAGCTCTGTCATCGCTATACTGGCGCCGCCAAGTGACCAACCGCCATCAACCGGCAACACAACTCCCGTAATATAGGAAGCTAATTCAGAGCCTAAGAATAGCGCGGCATTGGCGATATCCTGACCTGCGCCGTTGCGTTTTAGCGGAACGGATTGGGCAACCTTTTGCTGTAATGCGGCGCTGGGTGCAAGGCGATTAAAACCTTCAGTATTGGCGATTGGGCCAGGCATAATCGAATTAATTCTCAGCCCTTCACAGCCCCACTCTAACGCTAAAGTTCGCGTCAGCATATCCACACCCGCTTTAGCCGCACACACATGCACTTGCATTGGCATAGCGATCGAAGCCTGCGGCGCCGAAATCTGGATAATATTGCCATTGGGGCGACGCAGCAAAGGATAAGCCTGTTTTAACACTTGAAAACTGCCGAGCAAATCAATGTTCATCACCGACTTAAAACCATTAGCCGAAAGTTTTGCGGCGCTGGCGGGGAAATTCCCCGCCGCGCCGCTGACTAGCACATCGATAAAACCAAACTCAGAAGCGATTTTATCAAAACCGACTTCAAGGGCGCTAAGATCGCGCACATCAAAACTCACCCCCAAATGAATACCGTCAGGATTGGCCTGTTGTAACTGCAATACCGCGGCATCGATTTTATCTTGACTGCGGCTCGCAACGGCCACATTTGCGCCAGCCTGTGCGAACGCAATGGCAATCGCGAGATTTATCCCACTGGTTCCTCCGACAACGACAACATTCTTACCTTGATAGTTAAACATCGTAGCATTAAACATGGGCGTTCTCCGTGAACAGTGAGATATGCACTCAGGGTGTGATTAAGTATTTTATGTTGTCATTCAACATACTATTTCAATTTTTATCCATCATCTCAAGGATACCAACGAGCGATTTCAAGCTTTTTTATTTAAACAACAGTCAAACGGCTTTCAAACCGCGCTTTAGACGGCGATTTATACGGCTATTGAAACATCTATGCCAATGATTGGTGAATCGCTTGCAATACCGCTAACGGATCGGCAGCTTTGGTAATTGGGCGACCAATAACTAAGTAATCAGAACCCGCTGCTATCGCTTGAGGTGGCGTCATCACCCGATGTTGATCGCCAGCATCACTGCCAACTGGGCGGATCCCCGGCGTCACGAGCTTGAAATCCTGACCTAACAGTGATTTCAAGGCTGTCGCTTCTTGGGCGGAACACACCACGCCATCGAGTCCCGCTTGCTGCGTGAGCTTCGCCAAACGTTGCACATGCTCAAACGCAGGCACATTGAGGCCGAGTAATTTAAGATCGTCATCACTCATCGAGGTTAATACCGTGACCGCGATCAGCATAGGCGCTTTATCGCCGTATGGCAGTAAGGCTTTTTTAGCCGCTTCCATCATGGCTAAGCCACCGCTGGCATGTACGTTCGTCATCCATACGCCCAGCTCTGCAGCAGCGGCCACGGCTTTGGCGACAGTATTGGGAATATCGTGAAATTTCAAATCAAGGAATAAATCAAAACCACGATCATGGATATCTTTCACCAGTTGCGGGCCAAACAAGGTAAACATTTCTTTGCCGACTTTAAGGCGGCACATGTTGGGATCGAGTTTTTCTATCAGTTGTAAAGCATGGTTTTTATTATCGTAATCAAGCGCTACGAGGATAGGTTTAGTCGTCATCATCTCTCCAACGGGGTTACACAAACTGTGTATTCTTCTAATAGATTACTCGCCGTCTAAGCCTCGGATCCGCTTGATACTGCCCCAGTTTTTACAGGAAGGACAATGCCAGTAAAGCGCATGGGAAGGAAAACCACACTCCTTACAACGGTAACTCGGACGGAATTTAATTTGTTGTTCAACGAGCTGCTCTAGCATAGTTAAACTTTGCTTGGCTTGCCCTTCTTCGGCTTGACGCAAATGCATTTGCATCAAGTGCTGAAAACCTTTCATGGTCGGATGGCGATATAACGCATCGAGCACCATGGTCTCTGCCGCTTTAATCTCATCAAGACTTATCATGTGCTGCGCTAAGGCGACAACCACTGATGCACCCGCACCATCGGCCATGGCCCCTGCGAGTAACTCTTGGAAGCCTTCTTTATCTTGCGTGTCGCGATAAACTTGTTTGGCCGTTGGAATCGCATCGGCAAAAAGCTCGATATCGGCTTTTTTCAGTTGCAGCAGCATTTGCTTACACTGGGCATAATCTTGAATATCGAGGAATTTTTTCGCTAGGGTCAATAATGCACGACCGCATTGGGGATCTTGCTTCAGCGCTTGCTGTAGCAGTTTAATTTTCTGCGCATCATCACTGGCTTCATCGGCTAATTGGCAATAGAAATGTGCCGTTAACGGCTTTAAAACTTGCTGACGCTTACGACTCAAACGCTTAGTGATATCAATGGCTTTCTGCCACTCTTTAATCACCTGATAAATAGCAATAAGCTGTGTTTCAGATTCTTCACTGTGATCGTCTTGGCTGACCAAGTTGATAAAGATTTCTTCAGCTCTGTCGTAAAAACCTGCTGCTAGATAATCTTTACCCAGCTCCATCATAGCTATGTCACGCTGCTCATTGGTTAATGTAGGCCGCGCGATTAAATTTTGATGGATACGAATAGAGCGGTCGACCTCTCCTCGCTTACGGAACAGCGAACCGAGTGACAGATGGGTATCGATGGTTTCATCGTCAACATCTAGCATACTGATAAACAAATCGACAGCTTTATCCGATTCGTTCGACAGTAAGAAATTGAGGCCAGTAAAATAATCCCGGCTCAATTGTTTACGTTGATTACTTTGATTCTGCCTTATGCTCCGTCGCCCCATATACCAGCCATAGGCGGCAGCAATGGGAAGCAACAGAAAGAGGATCTCAAGCATATTAGGCGTCTACATCCTGAGGGATTTTAGCGATCACTTGATTTAGTTTCTTTTTAGTTGCCGCTAAACTTAATTTCAAGCGAACAATATAGTAGCTAGCAAATAACCAACTCAAAATAAAACCAGCAAAAAAGACAATCGCTAAGACAACAGGTAAACGATATTCACCCTGTGCGACAAAATAGCTGATGGTCACCACTTGTTCGTTGCGCGCGCCAAAAATCAACGCCAGAATAAATAACAGTGCCACAAGCACAGTTGCTACAAATGATTTCACGCTGCACTCCCTAAACGCGTTTCAATTTAATGATTATCCAAGAAATTTACTAAGCTGACCAGCATTGCCTTGCAATAGATACAAAAAAGCCTCCTAACGGAGGCTTTTTACTATGCGGTCAATCACACATTAACGGCGTCAACACGCTCGCGCAGTTCTTTGCCTGGCTTAAAGTGCGGGACGTATTTACCTTCCAAATCGACTGATGAACCAGTCTTTGGATTACGGCCAGTCCGCGGTGCACGATAGTGAAGCGAGAAACTACCAAAGCCACGGATCTCAATACGATCACCGCTTTCTAATGTTGTTGCCATTTGCTCCAACATTTCTTTGATTGCGCCTTCAACCTCTTTCGCCGACAGCTGCGACTGCCTGGTGGCGAGTTTTTCGATAAGTTCAGATTTCGTCATCCTAGCTATCCCCTATTATCAAGCCAAACACAGTCGCCTAATGGGGAGAGATGTCTCCCCAAACAACAGGCGATTATTTACGAGCTGCTTTAAACGCTTCAGCCATTGCATTGCTAATAACAGCGTCATCTTGTTTGTTCAGAGTCGCCATTACTTCTTTCTCTTCAGCTTCGTCTTTCGCTTTGATTGACAGGCTGATAGAGCGGTTC
Source organism: Shewanella sp. NKUCC06_TVS (assembly GCF_019345515.1). NCBI lineage: Bacteria > Pseudomonadati > Pseudomonadota > Gammaproteobacteria > Alteromonadales > Shewanellaceae > Shewanella > Shewanella sp. NKUCC06_TVS. The sequence continues at coordinate 205,005 of NZ_JAHKQX010000005.1, forward strand.
TTACGGTCAACACCCATGAACTTAGCTTCGATTGCATCACCTACATTATAGACAGTAGATGCATCTTCGATACGCTCACGTGAAATGTCAGCTACACGGATGTAACCTTCAACAGTGTCAGCCAGTTCAACAGTCACACCTTTAGCATCAACAGCAGAAACAGTACCGTTTACGATAGTACCTTTCTTCTTGTCAGCCAAGTATGCGTTGAATGGATCATCTTCAGTTTGCTTAACACCTAAGCTGATGCGCTCACGCTCTGGATCTACAGATAGAACCACTGCATGGATTTCATCGCCTTTCTTGTATTCAGAAACTGCGTCTTCGCCAGTACCGTTCCAAGAAATGTCAGACAGGTGAACTAGACCATCGATACCGCCGTCAAGACCGATAAAGATACCGAAGTCAGTGATTGACTTGATCTTACCAGAAACCTTGTCGCCTTTGTTGTAACGAGTTGCGAAGTCATCCCATGGATTGGTCTTACATTGTTTCAGACCTAGAGAAATACGACGACGCTCTTCATCGATGTCCAGAACCAGAACTTCAACTTCATCACCTAAGTTAACCACTTTAGATGGGTGAATGTTCTTGTTAGTCCAATCCATTTCAGAAACGTGAACCAGACCTTCAACGCCTTCTTCGATTTCTACGAAGCAACCGTAGTCAGTTAGGTTAGTAACGCGACCAGTTAAACGTGTGTTTTCTGGGTAGCGTTTGCTGATTTCTAACCATGGATCTTCGCCAAGTTGTTTCAGACCTAGAGACACACGAGTGCGCTCACGATCGTACTTCAGTACTTTAACGTTGATTTCATCGCCAACATTGACGATTTCTGATGGATGTTTAACACGTTTCCACGCCATATCTGTGATATGTAGCAGACCGTCAACACCACCTAAATCTACGAATGCACCGTAGTCAGTCAGGTTCTTAACGATACCCTTAACTGCTTGACCTTCTTGCAGGTTTTCTAACAGTGCATCACGCTCAGCGCTGCTTTCTGATTCGATAACTGCACGACGAGAAACAACAACGTTGTTACGCTTCTGGTCTAGCTTGATAACTTTGAATTCTAATTCTTTGTACTCTAAGTGAGCGGTGTCGCGAACTGGGCGCACGTCAACTAGAGAACCTGGTAAGAAGGCACGGATACCGTTTAATTCAACAGTGAAACCGCCTTTAACTTTACCATTGATGATACCGATTACAGTTTCAGCATCTTCATAAGCTTTTTCCAGAACGATCCAAGCTTCATGACGTTTCGCTTTTTCGCGAGACAGTTGAGTCTCACCGAAGCCGTCTTCAACAGAGTCAAGAGCTACGTCAACTTCATCGCCAACTTGAATTTCTAAAACGCCTTGAGCATTTTTGAATTGTTCAGCTGGGATTGGGCTTTCAGACTTCAGACCCGCGTCAACCAGTACCATACCGTTTTTGATTGATACAACAGTACCACGAACGATAGAGCCTGGACGGAATTCCAGAGTTTGAAGGGATTGTTCAAATAGATCAGCAAAAGATTCAGTCATGTTTAGGTTACTTTCTTTATTAAACCACTGTCCGTCCTAGACGTGGAGTCAGTCAAATTATCCGTATCATCCTTAATACGAATACCTATCCGGTGGACTAACTTAGTTAGTGCCGGATAATTTTTGGTTGATAAAGTTAAGCGCAAGCGCTAGCACTTCATCAATACCCTTACCGCTAGTATCGATAATGAGCGCGTCATCGGCGGGGACTAAAGGAGCCACCGGACGATTCATATCGCGGTCATCACGTTCGATAATTTCACTTAAAAGGCGCTCGATATTAACATCGAAGCCCTTGTCCTGCAACTGATTATAGCGTCTTTGGGCACGCTCTTCAGCTGAGGCGGTTAAATATAATTTTGCCGGCGCACTTGGGAAAACCACTGTTCCCATGTCACGACCATCGGCAATTAATCCTGGCGCCGTTTTAAAGGCCCGTTGGCGACGTAATAAGGCTTCTCTCACCCGTGGAAAGGCAGCGACTTTTGAAGCGGCATTCGAGCACTCTTGGGTGCGAATGTCGTTGGTGACGTCTTCACCTTCCAATATCACTTGAACCGGATCTTTATCATTGCCTGTTAGAAACTTCACATCCAGATGTGCCGCTAACAACGTGATAGACTCTTCATTTTCCAGTTCAACGTTATGATGAATTGCTGCAAGCGCAAGAACTCGGTAAATGGCACCACTATCAAGTAGTTGCCAACCTAGATGCTGAGCCAATAATTGACTAATTGTACCTTTGCCAGCACCACTTGGGCCGTCGATTGTGACTACAGGAGCCCGTTCAGACATACATTCCTCCGCAAAAAATAACCATCATCCGTGAGTTCATCAAGTGAGCCCCCGAAAATGAGCGCGCCGCATTGTACAACAAAAGACAAACAAAATCCGTGGATTTTTTATGAAGAATAGAAGCCGCACAAATACGGCTTACAATTCTTGACATCGATGGTTGTAACAATGACGAAACAAACAGACTTAGCCTTGCAGGCTCGCAAACTGCTTAAAGTAGTCAGGGAATGTTTTAGAAGTACAGTCAGGATCATTGATGGTGATACCGCAATCGGCAAATGCCAGCATAGAAAAGCACATGGCCATGCGGTGATCATTGTAGGTATCAATTTCAGCGGTGTTAATCACGGCTGGCGGGGTGATTTTAATGTAGTCATTGCCCTCTTCAACCTCGGCGCCCACTTTTCGCAGTTCAGTTGCCATAGCCGCTAACCGGTCGGTTTCTTTAATACGCCAGTTATAGATATTGCGAATAACCGTCGTGCCTTTAGCAAATAATGCGGCCGTTGCAATGGTCATGGCCGCATCGGGAATATGGTTCATATCTAAGTCGACGGCCGTTAATTGGGAGCCGCGGGCAATAATATAGTCATCGCCCCACTCGATATCTGCGCCCATTTTTTCGAGCACATCGGCAAATTTTACATCGCCTTGGATACTCAAACGACCCACACCCGTGACTTTGACTTCGCCGCCCTTAATCGCCCCAGCCGCGAGGAAATATGATGCCGATGACGCATCGCCTTCTACCAGTACTTTACCTGGTGATATATAACGCTGGCCTGCAACAATCTCAAAACGCGCGTAGTCATGGTTAATGACGTTAACGCCGAACTGCGCCATCAAAGCGATAGTAATATCGATATAAGGCTTAGAGACTAACTCACCTTTGACATGGATATTGACGCTGCCCTTAGCAAGCGGCGCCACCATCAACAAAGCCGTTAAAAACTGGCTCGATAAATCGCCTGCAATTTCAACATCACCGCCATTAAGGCCAGTGGCATTAATCGTCAGTGGCGGGAAACCGTCATTTTTAAGATAAACAATATTGGCACCGAGTTGCCTTAAGGCATCAACTAAATCGCCAATCGGACGCTCTTCCATACGTGGTTCGCCCGTGAGGGTAAATTCACCTTGGCCCAAGGTTAAGGCGGCGCATAAGGGGCGCATTGCGGTACCCGCATTGCCTAAAAACAATTCCTGTGCGGATGCTGAGGAAATCACACCACCTAAACCATCGAGTTCACACACAGTATTGTTTTGCGATAAACGGTAGTTCACCCCTAACTGCTTGAGGGAGGCCAACATGTGGCGGATATCATCTGAGTCGAGCAGATTGGTGAGCGTGGTCGTACCTTGGGCTAAGGTGGCCAATAATAAGGCTCGATTTGAAATACTTTTTGAGCCCGGAATATTGATTTCACCGCGGACTTGCACAACAGGTTCAAGACGTAATTGCTTCATGAATAAATCTTCTTTCTCTATAGGGCGTCATCATCACGATCACGCGGACTGAATACGCAAAATGGCAACTTCACGCTACAGCGCGTCAAGTTAAGATTACAAATAAAAGGAGATTGGGGCCTTGTTGGTGCTTCGTCGTTATAAAATTACCGATTGTCGCTAAGGATTCAACCGTTTTTTCGAGAAAAATGGCATTTTGGTCAGATTATTTGCTGAGAACAGTGTAAAAATAACAAAAACGCAAAATTTAAGCGGTTAATTTATGATTTAACCGTATTTTTGGCAGGCTTTTTTGCCAAGATAACTGGCGTGTAATCACAGTTTTCACTTTAATTACTTTACCTTTCCGCGCTATTCTACCCTCCAAACGATAAATAACGCATATCTGATACGAACAATCACGTTTGCACTATAACCAGAAAGGTAGATGGAGCTATGTTTAACACACTCATCGCAATGCCAGCGGACCCCATCCTTGGCTTGTTAACTCAGTACCGCGAAGACTCTCACCCACAAAAAGTGGATTTAGGTGTTGGCGTTTATAAAGATCCTACCGGCGTTACCCCTATTCTAAGCTGCGTGAAAAAAGCGGAAAAATTCCGTCTCGATACCGAGACCACCAAAGTGTATATCGGCCCAACAGGCTCACCACAATTCAACACCTTGATGACGGAATTAGCCTTTGGTGCTGGCCACAGTGCCATTATCGCTAACCGTATCCGCACCGTTTCAACACCCGGTGGTACAGGCGCGCTGCGCGTGGCGGGTGACTTTATCAAACGCTGCAACCCGAATGCCGTGTTATGGGTAAGCGATCCAACTTGGGCAAACCATATCGGTTTATTCGAAGCAGCTGGTATTACTGTTAAAACCTATCCTTACTATGACTACGATAGCAAATCATTGAAATTTGATGAGATGCTTGCCGCATTATCGCAAGTAAATCCTGATGATGTGGTGTTATTCCACGCCTGTTGCCATAACCCAAGCGGAATGGATTTAACCACAGAGCAATGGGATAAAGTGATTGCCCTGACAAAAGATCAAGGCTTTACGCCACTGATTGACATGGCCTACCAAGGCTTTGGTGATGGCGTTGATATTGATGCCTACGGTGTGCGTCATATGGCGGCAGCGGTCGATAATATGATCCTGTGCAGCTCATGCTCGAAAAACTTCGGTTTGTACCGTGAGCGTATCGGTTCGTGTTCTGTGATTGCCAAAGATGCCAATACCGCCAATGTCGCGCAATCTGTACTACTTTATGTGGTTCGCTGCCTTTACTCTATGCCACCTGCCCATGGCGCGGCGATTGTTGAGACGATTTTAGGATCAAAAGAATTAACCCAAGAATGGCTTGATGAGCTGAAAGTGATGCGCGATCGCATCAACGGCAACCGCGCCATCTTAGTGGATAAACTTAAAGCCAATGGCGTAAACCGTGACTTTAGCTTTATCGCCCGCCAAAAAGGTATGTTCTCTTTCCTTGGGGTGGCTCCAGAGCAAGTGGCGCGCCTACAAAAAGAATTCAGCATCTATATGGTAGGTTCAAGCCGCATCAGTATTGCTGGGATCAGTGAAGATAACGTTGATTACTTAGCCCAATCGATTGCTAAAGTGCTTTAAGCCGCTGAGTTTATCTGAACCGCTCACTCTGCTGTATTCCCGCAATAAAGGAATACAGCAGAGTTCATTTACCGCCTCAAGTGTTAAATTTTTTAATCATCCCACCCGATAAGTTTTGGCAGTTTATTATCCTCTATTTCATATCCCCAATATGACAAGCAAGGCCACGTCTCACTGTTCAAGCATTTATTTTTAATCGTAAAACCACATTCTAGCGATTTTGACATCGCGGCTTTATCGCAATAAGCCACAAATTGTGACCTCAGTCGGCGGATTTCCATTTCATTAATCAGGACTGCGGCTATTTTCACTTTTTAAAGCCAACGCCACTGAGTAGATTAGTGGTCATCATAGAACTTGTGGATGTTCAGCCATGTTATTACAAGATAAATTAGTGCAAATCGTCACCAACCCGCAGCTTTCACCCAAACAAAAATCCAACTATTTAGCATTAGAAGCGGAAGCCAGTTTGCCCTATATGTCGATATCGCCCGAGGTAAAAGCGGCGATGAATGACGGTATTATTTGCGACATGTTTGAAGGCCATGCGCCGTTTAAACCACGCTATGTGTTGCCAGATTATGCCCGCTACCTTCAACAAGGCTCTGAATACTTAGAGTTATCTGCGGCAAAAAACTTGGACGAAGCCATCAATGCCTTAACGATTCTGTATCATCACGTGCCATCGGTGACCAATATCCCCGTGTATTTAGGTCAGCTGGATGACATTTTGATGCCTTTCGTTGAAGGAATAGATGCGGAAGTCCTTTATCGTAAATTAAAACTGTTCTGGATCATGCTCGATAGAACCCTGCCCGATGCCTTTATGCATGTGAATATTGGCCCTACAGATAACATCGTTTGCCGCACCCTACTGCGCATTGATGCCGAGTTAAAACAAGTTGCACCCAATTTGACTTTTATGTACGACCCCGCCGTCACACCGGATGAATTGTTGTTGCTTGCGACCACCAATATTTGTCAGTGCAGTAAGCCACATATCGCGAATTACCCTCTGCATGCCAGTGCATTTGATGAGCGCGGTTTTGGTATTGTCAGTTGCTACAACGCGTTGCCGTTAGCGGGCGGCGCCAATACCTTAGTTCGACTTAATCTTAAAGAAGTGGCGTTAAAGGCCAATTCTATAAACGATTTTTTTGATACTGTATTGCCAAATTACTGCTCACTCACCTTCGAGCTCATTGAAGCACGCTCGGCATTTTTGCATCAAGAATCACACTTCTTTGACAGCTTTTTAGTTAAAGAGCAATTGATTGATGAATCGCGCTTTGCACCCATGTTTGGTATTTACGGCATGGCAGAAGCCGTGAATATTCTGCGGACATTCACGGCTACTGATGTAACGAAGTTATCTCAACGAGATCAACACACTGGCTATGGTCATCAGACAGACGCAAATCAACTTGGCTACCGTATTTCTGCCACGCTCGATGCCATAGTGAAATCCACACCCGTCGCCCATGGTTACCATGAGCGGGCACTACTGCATTCACAGGGCGGTATCAGTATCGACAACGATGTGACTCCCGGTGTCCGCATCCCCTATGGCACTGAACCGAATCCCATCGCCCATATTCAAGCCTTAGCGCAGCATCATCAGTATTATACGGCGGGGATTAGCGATATTTTGACTATCGATGAAACCGTGAAATCCAATCCTCAAGCCATGTTCCAACTGTGTAAAGCCGCGCTTGAGTTAGGTTTTAGGGAGTTTACCGCCAATGTCGCCTCTAACGATTTAATGCGCGTGACTGGCTATATGGTAAAACGCTCAGATATTGAAGCGTTTAAACAGTGCGGCTCGCGTCTCAATACCACAGGCTTAGCCGCAGAAGCTACGGTTAATACGGGAATATTGCAACGACAAGCACGAGTTATCGCCCATGAACACTCCCCTTGTGTCTTTAAATAGACACGCTATTGTCAGTCAGCTATTGCCCTTTTCATGCGTCGACGGGCCTGGCAGCAGGCTCGTGTTATTCTTGCAGGGCTGCAACTATCAATGCAAAAACTGCCATAACCCACATACCATAGGTTTATGCGATGCCTGTGGCGATTGTGTCGCCACCTGCCCTGACAATGCGCTGACATTAATAAACCTCAATGATAAGCCTCGCATTCACTGGGATAATGAGCGTTGTAGCCAATGCGATACTTGTCTTGCCGTATGCCCGAAACAAGCGAGCCCTAAGGTCAGTCGTTACACCGTTGAGGAGATACTGACGATTCTCCATAGTCAGCGTCACTTTATTAATGGTATTACGGTTAGCGGCGGCGAAGCGAGTCTGCAACTGCCATTTATTCTTGCGTTGTTTAAAGGAATTAAGGCGACAGAGTCGTTATCACACTTAACTTGCATGCTCGACACCAATGGCAGTTTAAGTCTAACGGGATGGCATAAACTGCTGCCGTTTTTAGATGGCGCTATGGTGGATCTTAAAGCGTGGCAGCAAGATACCCATAGGTATATTACCGGTCGTGATAACCATGCCGTGTTCAAATCAATCCAGTTATTGGCTAAACAGCAAAAACTGTATGAGGTGAGATTGCTGCACATTCCGAGCATCACGGATTATGAGGAAGAAATAGACGCACTAGCGACCTATTTACTTCTGCTAGGCCCAGATACGCGAGTTAAGTTAAATGCCTTTCACCATCATGGTGTTGTCGATGAAGCTCTCAATTGGCCAAGCTGTAAACAAGCCGATATTGAACGCTTAGCCGCAACCCTTGCAAAGCGAGGCGTAACCAATCTCGTGTTACCTTCTATATACCTTTAACGACTGCAAAGCAAAATTTGCTCATAAAGCCAGCGCAGTGCGGGATCTTTCATGCTTTGACTATGCCAAACTAGGCTATAAGCCACTTTACCATATTCTATAGGCAAAGATTTAATCGTTAAGCCTTGAGCTTGGCTGGCGATGGATGCCCAGCGGCGCGAGCAGGTAAAGAGCAACTCACTGTGATGGCACATTAACGCCGCACTGCCAAAGTCTGGGACCGAAATGGGAACGGCACGTTTTTTAGATTGCTGGGCGAGCAAAATATCAAAAAAAGGCGTGCTCAAATCTGTGTCTGTAATGCCAATATGGCTAAAACTCAGGTAATCATCGAAGCTGATATGCGGCTGTTTAGCCAAGGGATGGGATGAATTCATCAGGCAGACCATTTCATCGCTAAACAAGGTTTCCCACACCAGATCGTCTTGAAGAGGATTAGGTTGACTCAGATCGTGGGGTAACAGCACAAAATCTAATGTACCTTTAAGCAATCCATCAAAACCAATATTGTCTTTGCTGTAAATATCGAGGCGGATATTAGGAGCCAAGCTCAGAATATGGGCGCTGAGCTTGGCGGCCAGCAGTTCAAAGGTGCTTTCGCGCATCGCAAGCGAGATACGCCCCTCAAAATGTGCAGGGTTAAACGCATCCTGACTCATGATCTGATTCATATCATTGATCATCTGCTGCACACTTGGCCCTAATCGTCTTGCCAATGGGGTTGCTACCAGTGAGTTGCCGTTACGATAGAACAGTTCATCGTTCAAGCTGTCCCTGAGCTGGCTTAAGGTTTTACTGACGGATGAGGGACTTAAACATAAACGTTCGGCGCTGGCGGTTACACTCAGGGTATCGAGCATCACATGCAAAGTGATCAAATGCTTCATACTAATCCGCGAAAGCTTGGCCAAATCCATCGGTGACATCCTATTGATTTATCGTGTATACGCATCCAGAAATACGTTCTTTTAATTATGATAAACAATAACATACAACTAACCCAGCATCTTATTCAGTAATGCGCGTCAGCTCACAGGCTTTCTCACCGCGAGTGTTCTTGAAGGCATCTGGTCTCAACGTCATCTTGCTTAACGCCATTGTCGATAAATTAAAGCTAACAAAAAAGCGAATGCATTTGAGCATTCGCTTTTGGGATGGCTAACTGATGATCAACATTCAATAAGCATAACGTTGATGTTCAGGCAGCAAAGCCTAGACGCTAAGCGTCGCAAGCTAATGAGTGACTCAATACAGCTAAGCCTAGCTATGTTTGTTTGCAAACTCATTCATAAACTTGACCAAAGCAACTACGCCATCGAGTGGCATTGCATTATAGAGGCTAGCACGCATACCACCTACGATACGATGGCCCTTTAAGGCAACGAGTCCAGCTATTTGGGCTTGCTTTAGGAACTCACTATCGAGCGCTTCGTTGACTAATTGAAAAGTCACGTTCATTTGTGAGCGGTTCGCTGCAACAACCCCATTACGGTAGAAAGCATTACCATCAATGCATTGATATAACATCTGCGCTTTTTGTTGATTAATTTTTGCAATACTCGCAATGCCGCCAATGGACTTAAGCCAAGCAAAGACTTCAGCGGCGAGATACCAAGCAAAGGTTGGCGGTGTGTTGAACATAGAGTCATGCTCAACGGCTAAACGATAGTCCATGATGGACGACTGCGGTAAACTCGGCAGTTTTAACATGTCATCGCGCACTATCACTATCGACAGACCCGATGGACCTATGTTCTTTTGTGCGCCAGCGTAAATCAAACCGTAGCGGCTGACGTCGATTTCACGTGACATAATGGTTGACGATAAATCGGCAACAATTGGCCAAGGTGAGTCTAATTCATCAAAAATTTCGATACCATCTACTGTCTCATTAGGGCAATAGTGAACATAGCGATAATCGGCATCGATTTTATGTAAATCAGGTAAGACAACCGCATTGAGTTCATTGTGTTTTTCAACAATATTCAAGCTATCAATCTGCGCTTCACCCACGAGCTTTTGTGCTTCGGCTAACGCGGCAGATGACCATTGACCACTGACTAAATACAGGGCTCGGCCATGATTACCTAAAAAATTATTCACAACAGCGGAGAACTGTCCACGACCACCGCCGTGCATAAATAGCACATGGTAATTTGTGGGGATCTGCATCAGTTCACGTAAATCGGACTCGGCTTGTTGTGTAAGCGCGATGAACTCTTTACTTCGGTGGCTGATTTCCATCACGGAAACGCCTTGGCCATTCCAATCAAGTAATTCCTGTTGTGCTTTTTTCATTACCGCTGCGGGTAACATTGCAGGTCCAGCACAGAAATTATAAATCGCGCTCACTGACACTCTCCTTAATCCCAACCATGATGTAGGTATTGATAAATACGAAACCATTCTAAAACGAACAATGCTATCAACATCAATGCCATTAAAAAAACGAGCGTCCAATTGGACGCTCGTTAATATGACACTGAATTACTCTTCGTCTTGCTCATCATCAGCAAGTTCGTCTTCATCTTCGTCCAGCGCTTCTTCAAGAGCCTCGTCAGCTAATTCGCCTTCGACAATGACAGGAACAATCGGTAAACCGTTTTCATCCAGTTCGACTTCATCTTCTTCAGTTTGGATTTCGTCGATACGTTGTAGGCCGACCACTTTCTCGTCGCCCGCAGTACGGATAATCGTTACACCTTGAGTGTTACGGCCAATGATAGACACGCCGCTCGCAGGTGTACGCACTAAGGTACCTTTATCACTGATGAGCATCAGTTCGTCGTTAAGACCGACTTGAACAGCCCCAACAACAGCGCCGTTACGTTCGCTCACCTTGATTGAAACCACACCTTTAGTCGCACGGCTCTTCGCAGGATATTCAGACAGTTGAGTCCGTTTACCGTAACCGTTTTCAGTCACAGTCAGAATCGCGCCATCGCCTTTGGGTACAATAAGCGACACGACTTTCTGACCTTCTTCTAAACGGATACCACGAACGCCTGTTGCAGTACGGCCCATAGGACGTAAGGACAAGACTTCTTCACCGGTTTCAGGATCGGTTTTCACTTCGCCTGTTTCAGAATCACGAACTTTCTCACCAAAGCGAACCACTTTACCTTCGTTCGAGAACAACATGATTTCGTCATCACCGTTAGTGATATCGACACCGATCAGTTGGTCACCGTCTTTGAGGTTAACGGCGATAATGCCGTTTGCACGTGGATTGCTATAAGCAGTTAGTGCGGTTTTCTTCACAGTACCGTGTGAGGTGGCCATGATGATGTACTTGTCAGCCGCGTATTCACGTACTGGCAGAATCGCAGTAATGCGCTCGCCATCGGATAACGGCAGCAAGTTAACAATTGGACGACCACGGGCCGTACGGCTCGCTAATGGCAATTGATACACTTTGAGCCAGTACATCTTACCAAAGTCAGAGAAGCACAAAATGGTGTCATGGGTATTGGCAACTAACAGTTTTTCAACGAAATCTTCGTCTTTCACTTTCGTCGCGGCTTTACCTTTACCACCACGGCGCTGGGCTTGGTAATCGGTCAACGGTTGATACTTGGCATAACCTAAGTGCGACAGTGTTACCACAACGTCTTCTTCGTTGATCAAGTCTTCAAGACTCATATCGACTTCGTTGGCATTGATCACTGTACGGCGCGCATCACCATATTCTTCAAGGATTTGAACTAATTCTTCCTTGATCACTTCCATCAAACGCTCAGGACTGCGCAGAATAAACAGCAGACCCGCGATAAATTCGAGCAGTTCTTCGTATTCGGCGATGATCTTATCGTGCTCAAGACCGGTTAAACGGTGTAAACGCAGTTCCAGAATGGCCTGAGCTTGTTGCTCAGTCAGGAAGTATTGACCGTCGCGAATACCGTATTGTGGCTCTAACCACTCTGGACGCGCGGCGTCATCGCCCGCTTTTTCCAGCATGCCTTGAACGTGGCCTAATTCCCAACCTTGCTCAACCAATTTCACTTTGGCATCCGCAGGGGTTGGTGAGGCTTTGATCAGCGCAATAATCGGGTCAATGTTAGCCAGTGCAACCGCCAGCGCTTCCAAAATATGGGCACGCTCACGGGCTTTACGCAGTTCGAATACGGTACGACGCGTCACCACTTCACGGCGATGCAGAATAAAACATTCGAGCATTTCTTTAAGGTTAAACAGTTTAGGCTGACCATTGGTCAGGGCCACCATGTTAATCCCGAAAGAACACTGCATTTGCGTTTGAGCATAAAGGTTATTGAGTACAACCTCGCCCACTTCACCGCGCTTAATTTCGATAACGATACGCATACCGTCTTTATCAGACTCGTCGCGTAGACCACTGATCCCTTCAAGCTTTTTATCTTTAACCAGCTCGGCAATCTTCTCGATTAAACGGGCTTTGTTCACCTGATACGGGATTTCAGTGACGATAATGCGCTCACGGCCATTATCTTCGGTTTCCACTTCAGCCAGAGCACGCATGATCGCGCGGCCACGGCCAGTTTTATAGGCATCAATAATGCCTTTACGGCCATTGATAATCGCTGCAGTGGGGAAATCCGGACCAGGAATGTATTCCATCAACTGTTCAATCGACAGTGAGGGTTCTTCAATCAGTGCCAAACAGCCTTTCACCACTTCAGTTAAGTTGTGGGGTGGGATGTTGGTTGCCATACCCACTGCAATACCCGATGAACCGTTAATTAACAGGTTAGGTACGCGTGTAGGTAATACAGCTGGGATCTGTTCTGTGCCGTCGTAGTTAGGGACGAAATCCACTGTCTCTTTTTCAAGATCGGCCAGTAATTGGTGCGCTAACTTATCCATACGGATTTCGGTATAACGCATTGCCGCCGCTGAGTCACCGTCGACCGAACCGAAGTTACCTTGGCCGTCTACTAAGGTGTAACGCAGTGAGAATGGCTGGGCCATACGGACGATAGTGTCATAAACAGCAGAATCACCATGGGGGTGATATTTACCGATGACGTCACCAACCACACGGGCAGATTTTTTGTAAGGCTTGTTCCAATCGTTCTTCAATTCACTCATGGCAAACAGAACGCGGCGATGAACCGGCTTTAAGCCGTCGCGCACGTCTGGTAATGCACGTCCCACGATAACGCTCATGGCGTAATCAAGGTACGAATTCTTTAGTTCGTCTTCGATATTAATTGGCGAAATAGATGATGCCAGATCAGTCATAAACTGCTCGTTCCCCTGAAAAATAGCCGACAACGTATAATCCGTATCATTGCCTAGCCCAAAAACGTGATTTGGCATTCTAACACAGTTATTTAATGTCGCCAGACCTATCATTATCGAATTGAGAGTATGGTGGCTTAATAGATGAAAACACTGTCAATTTGGTCGTTTGTGCGATAAACAAGCGTTGAAATTCACGGCTTACGATGAGGAAAAATCGTCAAAGGGATAAAGTAAAAGGTCGATACGGAGCACAACAATTAACATAAAAGCAGATAACTGCTGAAAATTCACTCAACCACAAGGGCTTAGCTCAGTCGAGCACTTTGTTTATCAAACATAGTCGTTATAATAGCCGCACAATACAGCTTCTTCAGGTAATAGCATGCATCAGAATACCAATGTAGACCCACAGGAAATCGCAAAGTTTGAACGTATGGCCGAAACTTGGTGGGATCTCAACGGCGAATTTAAGCCGCTGCATCTATTAAACCCGCTGCGCTTAAACTATATCGATCAAACCGCTGGCGGTATTTTCGGCAAGAAAGTGCTCGATGTCGGCTGTGGTGGCGGCATTTTGTCTGAAAGCATGGCCCGCATCGGCGCCGAGGTTGATGGCTTAGATATGGGTGATGAGCCCTTAGAAGTCGCGCGCCTACATGCCCTCGAAACGGGCGTGAGCATTAATTATGTAAAAAATACTGCCGAGGCCCACAGCCAAGATCATCAAGCCTATTACGATGTGGTGACCTGCATGGAAATGCTCGAACATGTACCCGATCCACAATCTGTGATTAAAGCATGCTGTGACATGGTCAAACCCGGTGGTCATGTGTTTTTCTCCACCATCAACCGCAACATTAAATCCTACGTGCACACCATTTTAGGTGCGGAATATTTGCTAAAAATGCTGCCAGTTGGCACCCACGAGCATAAAAAATTCATTAAGCCTTCGGAGCTGATTGAGCTAGTAGATAATACCGATCTTATCTGTACCGATGCCTTAGGGATAAGCTACAACCCATTGACGGGCATTTTTAAGTACACGCCTAAAGTTGATGTGAATTACATGATAGCGACGCGTAAGGTTGATTAATATGAGTCTGGCACAGATCAAAGGCGTACTGTTCGATCTCGATGGCACCTTAGCCGATACCGCGCCGGATCTGGTGCAGGCCCTCAATTTAAGTCTTCAAGACGTCGGCATCGCCGCGCAGCCGTTAGCGGCCATGCGCTACGCCGCATCCCACGGCAGTTTTGCCTTAGTCGATGCCGCGATCCCTGATGCGGCAGAAGATCTTCGATCTCAAGTACAGCAAGGACTGCTCGCCCACTATCAGCGTATAAATGGCGATCACTGTGCGCTATTCACAGGCATAGCATCATTACTCGATTGGCTCGAGTTAACTCAGCTGCCGTTTGGGGTGATCACCAACAAGCCTGCCCGCTTTACCCGTCCCTTATTGCGAAAACTGAATTTACACTTGCGTATGCCCGTTATCATCAGCGGCGATTCTACAAAACACCCAAAACCCCACACTGCACCAATGCTGTTAGGCGCACAACAGCTGAACTGTGCTCCAGAGCACATTTTGTATCTTGGGGATGCCGAGCGAGATCTGCTCGCGGCCGAGGCTGCTGGCATGTTAGGCGGCGTGGCCCTATGGGGTTATCTGGGCGTGAACGACAAGCCGTTGCAATGGCCTGCGCACGCGCATTTTGCGAGCCCAACTGAGCTACATCAAGCACTAATCGAAGCATTGGCTTAACAACATCAACCAAAAACAGCGCCTACAATGCTCACGAATAAGGCATCCAATACGTAACTTCACTGACGGACATCAGTGTGTCAGCATACTATTTATGACCCACGGAAAAAGTCAGGCGGATAAAAGATCGGCACTCGTGAGCGATCGCGATCTAAAGAAAAGGATCGCCTAAAAATCCCCCATGAGTGTGACACTCTAACCTGAAATTGAGCTTCAAGGTTAGTCGTTACTAACGCAAAAGTTTATCCTCACGTTATCCACAAGATGTCCCCTGAATTCAGACTTGCAAATAGGGGCAAACCTCACTATCTTGTATCCCATATAATTTAAAACACCATATCTTGTGTATAGGTAACAATCAGACACACTAGAAGCTCGCCGCTTAATTGACTCGTTTTTAACCAGTCAGCTGTATTTAAGGGACGATTATTGATTGTTTTACAAGGATACGTACGGTGATTTTGCTCACCTAAATACATATAAGAACCAAGGCCTATCTCCAAATGAATAGCACTATGACAGTCACAAAACGCTGTGGCGATCGTGAGAATATCGATCTCGAAAAAATACACCGCGTAATTACTTGGGCAGCCAAGGGATTAAAAAACGTTTCTGTTTCGGAAGTTGAACTTCGCTCGCACCTACAGTTTTTCGATGGCATCCCAACCGAAGCTATCCATGAAACCATTATCAAGGCTGCGGCGGATTTAATTTCTCCAGAATCACCGGACTATCAGTTCCTCGCTGCCCGTTTAGCGGTGTTTCATTTGCGTAAGAAGGCCTTCGGTCAGTTTGAGCCGCCCGCATTGTATGCTCACGTGACTAAGTTGGTTGAGCTGGGTAAATACGATCAACACATTTTAAGAGATTACACCCGCGAAGAGCTGGATGTGATGGATACCTATATCGACCACTGGCGCGATATGGATTTTTCCTACGCTGCAGTAAAACAGCTTGAAGGCAAATATTTAGTTCAAAACCGTGTGACCCACGAAATCTATGAGAGCGCGCAGTTCCTTTACATTTTGGTCGCGGCTTGCTTGTTTGCCCGTTATCCAAAAGAGACGCGCCTGAAATACGTTAAAGATTTCTATGACGCGGTATCAACTTTTAAACTGTCGCTGCCAACGCCAATTATGGCCGGTGTGCGCACCCCAACGCGTCAGTTTAGCTCTTGCGTACTGATCGAATGTGGTGACAGCTTAGATTCTATCAACGCGACCGCTTCGTCTATCGTGAAATACGTCAGCCAACGTGCGGGTATCGGTATTAACGCCGGTCGTATTCGTGCCTTAGGTAGCCCAATCCGTGGCGGTGAAGCCTTCCACACAGGCTGCTTACCTTTCTATAAGTATTTCCAAACCGCAGTGAAGTCGTGCTCTCAAGGCGGCGTGCGTGGCGGTGCTGCGACCCTGTTCTACCCTATTTGGCACTTAGAAGTCGAATCTCTGCTGGTATTGAAAAATAACCGCGGCGTCGAAGACAACCGTATCCGTCATCTAGACTACGGTGTGCAGTTGAACAAAGTCATGTATCAACGTCTGATCAAAGGCGAAAACATTAGTTTATTTAGCCCATCTGACGTACCTGGTTTGTACGATGCTTTCTTTGAAGATCAAAACGAATTCGAACGTTTATATGTGCAATATGAGCAAGACAGCAGCATTCGTAAGAAAACCATAAAAGCCGTTGAGCTGTTTTCACTGATGATGCAAGAGCGCGCCTCAACGGGCCGTATCTACATTCAGAACGTGGATCACTGCAACACTCACAGCCCGTTCGATTCAAAAGTCGCGCCGATCAGACAGTCTAACCTGTGTCTTGAAATCGCCCTGCCGACTAAACCATTGAACAACATCGATGATCCTGAAGGTGAAATCGCGCTTTGTACGCTGTCAGCACTTAACTTAGGTTCTATCAAAGAGTTATCTGATATTGAGCCATTAGCCGACCTCGCCGTACGCGCACTGGATAATTTATTGGATTATCAAGATTACCCTATCAAGGCCGCGCAAATCGCCTCGATGAATCGCCGTACTTTAGGCATAGGCGTGATCAACTTCGCTAACTATTTAGCGAAAAACGGCATGAAGTATTCTGATGGTAGCGCGAACGCTTTAACCCACAGAACCTTCGAAGCGATTCAGTACTATTTACTGAAAGCCTCAATGAACTTAGCCAAAGAGCAAGGTGCGTGTCCGTTATTCCACGAGACCACTTACTCTCAAGGTATTTTGCCAATCGATACCTACAAACGTGACCTAGATAAAATTTGTGCTGAACCATTGCACTTAGACTGGGAATCACTGCGTAGCGATATCAAGCAATATGGCCTGCGTAACTCGACGCTGTCGGCATTAATGCCTTCAGAAACCTCGTCGCAAATTTCCAATGCGACCAATGGTATCGAGCCACCACGTGGTCTTATCAGCGTGAAATCGAGCAAAGACGGTCAGCTAAAACAAGTGGTACCAGATTTCGATACACTAAAAGATAGCTATGAATTGCTATGGAAAATGCCAAGCAATGACGGTTACTTACAGCTGGTGGGTATTATGCAGAAGTTCGTTGACCAAGCGATTTCGGCTAACACTAACTACGATCCTTCACGTTTTGAAGGCCGTAAAGTACCGATGCAAACCCTGCTGAAAGATTTGCTCAATGCTTACAAGTTAGGTGTTAAAACGCTTTACTACCATAACACTCGCGATGGTGCGTCGGATTCACACGATGACATCACCAATTTAGAGAAAGAAGATGACGGTTGCGCCGGCGGCGCATGTAAAATCTAGTCTTTAACTTTAACGTTAACGGTTTTATAGGGATCCCTATTTAGTGGATCCCTATCCATTGGAAAAATAGCACCATGGCCTACTCTACCTTCTGTCAAACACCCAACGATGCCACCCGTGAACCTATGTTTTTAGGTCAATCGGTCAACGTGGCTCGTTACGATCAACAAAAATATGAAGTGTTCGAAAAACTGATAGAAAAGCAGTTATCTTTCTTTTGGCGCCCGGAAGAAGTAGACGTCAGTCGCGATAAGATTGACTACGGTGCATTGCCTGATCATGAAAAACACATCTTTATTTCGAACCTGAAATACCAAACCCTACTCGACTCGATTCAAGGCCGCTCGCCCAATGTGGCCTTTTTGCCGCTGGTGTCACTGCCTGAATTAGAAACCTGGATTGAGACTTGGTCTTTCTCTGAGACGATTCACTCGCGCTCATACACCCACATCATTCGCAATATCGTTAACGATCCTTCAGTGATCTTCGACGATATCGTCGTGAACAAAGAAATCTTAAGCCGTGCGACCGATATCGCCGCTTATTACGATCATTTGATCCAACTAACTCAGATATTCCATTTACTCGGTGCAGGAACCCATGTCATCGATGGCAAAGAAGTCATAGTCAATACCCGTACCCTGAAAAAAGCCTTGTACCTGTGCATGATGTCAGTCAACGCCCTAGAAGCTATTCGTTTCTATGTTAGCTTCGCCTGCTCATTTGCCTTTGCTGAACGTAAGCTCATGGAAGGTAACGCGAAAATTATTCGCTTAATCGCCCGTGATGAAGCCTTACACTTAAACAGCACTCAGCATATTTTAAGCATCATGCAAGGCGGTAAAGACGATCCAGAAATGGGTGAAATTGCTGCAGAATGCCAACAGGAAGCTTTCGATTTATTCTTCAAAGCCGCAGAGCAAGAAAAAGAATGGGCCAAATACCTGTTCAAAGACGGCTCTATGATAGGTTTGAATGAACAGATCCTGTGCCAATACGTTGAGTTTATTACTAATCAACGCATGAAGTCGGTGAATCTACCGCAACCATACCCAGAAATAACCAATCCATTACCTTGGATGAAAAACTGGTTAGAAAGCGATGCAGTGCAAGTTGCACCACAGGAAGTTGAAGTCTCTTCATACCTTGTCGGCCAAATCGACTCCGCGGTTGATGGTGATGAATTCCTCGACTTCGATCTATAAGACACTTAAAAGTGACGTTACAAAATGGCATTAAAACTGTGACATCAAAAAAACGGCCACAAAACCTGTTTGCAAAGGCGCCAATCGTGCGCCTTCAAGGTCAACCTGTGTTGCTCTTTACCGAGCAACAAGGCACTTTGCTGCAAGCGCTCGAAGCTAAAAAAGTTAAAATCTTCTCAGAATGTCGCAACGGTTTCTGCGGCGCCTGCAAAACACGCGTCATCAGCGGAAAAGTCAGCTACTTAAACGAACCCTTAGCCGAACTCAAACATGATGAATGTTTGCCCTGCTGCTGTGTGCCAACCGAAGATTTAGAGCTGGACTTGTCACCTGAAGGTGCAGCTGTGGTCACCTATGCGTGTCAATCTCATCAGAATAAAGCCAGTTTGGCTAAGTCAAAGCAAACACAAAATGTGGCAAGTGACACACGCACGCAGAAACAGGCAGTGTTTGAAGACTCATAACGGCAAGACTCGATTGTTCAATAAGCTGCTTTAAACAAGATGTGGCGTTAAAACCCAAAATCGCTTTAAAACAAAAATGAGCTTTTAAACAAAGAGTAGCTCTTAAACAAAGAGTAGCTTTAAGACAAACTGCCCCTTTCAATACAGCCTTATTCAATCCGCGCCATTAGATACCAAACGTATTAAAACCCACTATTCTCCCTTCTCTCTATTTTCAATGCATTCACACTAAAAAACCTAAAACAAACTAAAACAAACTAAAACAAACTAAAACAAACTAAAACAAAAAAGCCTGAACACAGGTTCAGGCTTTCAGGATCTAACATTGAATACTTAACGCTTAAAACGTAAGGCTTATCGACTTTCTATAAACGCATTGCAAGTTCAGCGCCTTGGCGGATTGCACGCTTAGCATCAAGCTCTGCCGCGACATCTACGCCACCAATCAGATGCACAGGCAGGCCCGTTGCTTTCATCTCATCTACTAACGTGCGATTCGATTCTTGCCCAGCACACAAAACAACATTATCGACGGCCAGCACTTCAACGGTTTCACCCACGCGAATATGCAGTCCTGCATCATCAAACTTGTCGTAACTCACGCCCATTTTCATCTTCACATCATGTTGCTTAAGCACAAGACGGTGGATCCAGCCGGTTGTTTTACCTAAGCCTTTGCCCATCTTCGACGTTTTACGTTGCAGTAAAAACACCTTACGATGATCAGTATTGTCGGAATGGGGTTCAGTTAGGCCGCCCGCATGCTGGTAAGTTTTATCTATGCCCCACTGTTGTAGCCATTTATCGGGGTTCAAGGTGCTCGACTGGCGCTCACACAAAAAGTGCGCCATATCGAACCCTATACCGCCGGCGCCAATCAAGGCCACCGTATTACCGACAGTCACTTCACCCGAGAGCACTTTTTGATAATCGACCACCCGTGGGTCGTCAAAACCGGGTAAGACTAAATCACGCGGCACAACGCCTGAGGCGATTACCACTTCATCAAACTTTTCCGTCGCCAACACACTGGCATCGAGGCGAGTGTTTAATCTCAGCTCCACCTTATGCAGCTTAATTTGGTTAATGAAATAACGAATAGTCTCGTTAAACTCTTCTTTCCCAGGGATTTTACGGGCGAGATTAAACTGACCACCCACCTCGGATTTCGCTTCAAACAAAACAACGTCATGGCCACGCATGGCGGCATAAACAGAAAACGCCATGCCCGCAGGACCTGCACCCATCACCGCAATACGCTTTTTATTGGCTGTGGGTAAGAAGTTGATTTCAGTCTCATAACAGGCGCGAGGATTCACTAAGCAAGTTGCGCGCTTGAGGGAAAAAGTATGATCAAGACAAGCTTGGTTACAGCCAATGCAGGTGTTGATAAGCTCCGGCGTGTTCGCCGCAGCCTTATTCACAAACTCAGGATCAGCAAGGAAAGGCCGCGCCATCGACACCATGTCAGCTTGACCAGAGGCGATAATCTGCTCACCAATCTCAGGGGTATTAATGCGGTTAGTCGCAATTAAGGGAACGGAAACAGATTGTTTGAGCTTTTCTGTCACCCACGCAAAGGCGCCACGGGGCACGCTTGTCGCAATGGTCGGTACTCGCGCTTCATGCCAGCCAATGCCCGTATTTAGAATGGACACACCAGCTTGCTCTAACCACTGGGCCAGTTGCACTACTTCATCCCAAGTCGAACCGTTATCCACCAGATCGAGCATGGATAAACGGAAGATAATGATGAAATCTTTACCAACTTTTGCCCGTATCGCGTTAACAATCTCAATCGGGAATTGCGCCCGTTTTTCAAACGCACCACCCCATTCATCGGTGCGAGTGTTGGTGCGCGCACTGACGAACTGATTAATCAAATAGCCTTCAGAGCCCATCACCTCAACACCATCGTAACCCGCTTTCTTGGCAAGGGCGGCGGAGCTGGCGTAATCCTTAATGGTCGAGCGCACTTGGCGACTAGACATAGCAGACGGCGTAAAGGGTGTAATGGGTGACTTAATCTTACTTGGTGCTTGGGAAAAAGGATGATAGCCATAACGTCCCGCATGCAAAATTTGCATACAGATCTTACCGCCAGCCTCATGCACCGACTGCGTTACCACGCGATGCTTACCCACTTGCCAAGGAAAACTCAACTGACAGGCATGGGGCGTAAGGCGACCACGAAGATTGGGGGAAATACCACCCGTCACAATCAAACCTACACCGCCCAGAGCGCGTTCTTTGTAGAACGCTGCCAGTTTCTCAAATCCGCCCTTTTCTTCTTCCAAACCTGTGTGCATTGAGCCCATAAGCACACGGTTTTTGAGCTGGGTAAATCCCAGATCTAAGGGTTCTAATAAATGGGGAAACGACATTCAAACATCCTTTTAAAACAAGTGATTTAAATCAGCATACCTTGTGTCAAATCTAAGCTCAACCGTTGGATCGAGGCCATCAGTCAAAATCCTTTACAATTGTGTTTAGCCTGTAGCGCCATTTTCAGTTAGCATTGGCAGATTGGACTTATAAAGGAGTGGCAGATGTCCGCTAACCCATCGTTTTTCAAGAGAATATGTTTGTTTATTTGGCACACCCTGAACGGGACGCGTAAACTCATCCTCAATCTAATCTTTTTTGGACTCTTAGCCGCGATCATTATCTCCATTGGCAGTAGCGAAGATATCCAAGTTGAAGATAATTCGGCACTGGTGCTTAATTTAGCAGGCTCGATTGTCGATCAGAAACAACAAGTCGATCCCTTAGAAGCCGCATTCAAACAAGGCCAAAATGCCAACGCCGATGGTGAAATCCTACTCACCGATGTACTTTATGTCATTGACAATGCAGCGCAAGATCAACGCATTAGCGTACTAGTGCTCGATCTGGTCGATCTTAAACGTGCTGGGATCAGCAAACTACAATCTATCGGTAATGCACTCAATCGCTTTAAAGAGAGCGGTAAAAAAGTCATCGCCATCGGCAACTACTACGAGCAAAATCAATATTTCCTCGCCAGTTTTGCCGACACCATTTACCTCAATCCCCAAGGCGGTGTCTCGCTTGATGGCCTGAGTATGTACAACCAATATTTCAAATCGGCCTTAGAAAAACTCAAAGTCAAAGCGCATATTTTCCGCGTGGGGACCTTTAAATCTGCGGTTGAACCCTACATACGTGACGATATGTCAGATGCTGCGCGGGAAGCCAGTAGTGCACTGTTAGTCGATGTATGGCAAAGCTACACACAAACGGTTGCAGGCAATCGTAATATCGAACCGAATTCTCTGGTGCCCGACGCAACCACTTATTTGGCAGAACTCGATAAAGCCAATGGCGATTCAGCCACAATGGCAATCAACATGAAATGGGTTGATAACCTAGCGACTACAGAAGATTTTCGTAAAACCATGCTAGAAACCGTAGGAAAAGCCAGCAGTGGTGACAGTTTCAAGCAAGTCAGTTTTTATGATTACTTGACCTTAGTGACGCCATTACCCAACTTTGTAGAGCAAGACAGTGTTGGTATTATTGTGGCAAGTGGCACCATTTTGAACGGCACTCAACCTGCGGGCCAAATTGGCGGCGAAAGCACCGCCGAGCTGCTACGTAAGGCACGTTTTGATAAGCACATTAAAGCCTTAGTATTACGCGTTGATAGCCCTGGCGGTAGCGCCTTTGCCTCTGAGCAAATTCGTCAAGAATTACTGGCACTTAAAGCAGCAGGTAAACCCGTGGTTGTGAGCATGGGCAGTTTAGCCGCATCCGGTGGTTACTGGATTTCAGCCAGTGCCGACTATATCTTCGCAACACCAACAACACTCACGGGTTCGATTGGGATCTTTGGTATGATCACTACCTTTGAAGATTCATTGGCCAGTATAGGCGTGCATACCGATGGCGTATCGACCTCAGAATGGGCAGGATTATCTGTTACCCGCACACTTTCCCCCCAGATTGAAGCAATTATCCAACGTCATATTGAACGCGGCTATTCGGACTTTATCTCCCTGGTCGCTAAAGAACGTAAGATGACCATAGAACAAGTCGATAAGATTGCTCAGGGCCGTGTGTGGAGCGGTAAAAAGGCTCTTGAGCTTGGCTTAGTCGATGAACTGGGTGATTTAGATGAGGCGATTGCTAAAGCCGCTAAACTCGCGGATATGACGCTATTTGACACCCGCGTCATCGAACAAGAGCTGACACCCGAACAAAAATTCATGCAGCAGATGTTTGCCTCAGTATCGAGCTACCTGCCCGCCTCACTAAGTCAGTCATCGATGTTAGAGCAAATGCTACAACAGTGGACTAGCAGTTTGAAAACGTTAACCTCTTTTGATGATCCAAATAACGTCTACATCTACTGTGATACTTGCAATATGATGAACTAAATCTGCCAGCGTCTAGGTTGCAGCTCGCAACTTCAAGATGATGACAAAGACAAAGCCCGGATCTCCGGGCTTTTTTATTGGGTTTATGTCAGTAAAATCGTATAATTCGGCCACTTGAAGCTAAGAAAACGACAAGAATGACTAAACGCTCCATTTATGTTGCCTATACTGGCGGCACCATCGGTATGCAAAAGACCGATAACGGCTTTGTCCCCGTCGCGGGATTCCTAACTCAGTGCGTACAATCTATGCCTGAGTTTTACCATGAAGAAATGCCGGCATTCGTCATCCACGAATACTGCCCGCTTATCGACTCTTCCAATATGGCACCAACCGATTGGCAGATGATCGCCGACGATATACAAGCCAATTACGATAAGTACGATGGCTTTGTGATCCTTCACGGCACAGATACCATGGCGTACACGGCTTCGGCACTGTCATTTATGCTGCAAGGCTTGTCAAAACCTGTGATAGTGACGGGCTCGCAAATTCCCCTCGCCCAGCTACGCTCAGACGGCCAAACCAATTTATTGAACTCACTCTATATAGCGGCGAATTATCCAGTCGCTGAAGTGTGTTTATTCTTCAATAACAAACTCTTTAGGGGTAATCGCTCGACTAAGGCCCATGCCGACGGTTTCGATGCTTTCGCCTCACCCAACTTCCCACTACTGCTTGAGGCGGGGATCAAAATCAATCTACGCGCAGGCAAAATCACGGTAGCCAACGATACCCCATTAGAAGTCGCTCATATCAGCCCACAACCTGTCGGTGTGGTGACCTTGTATCCTGGGATATCGACACAGATTTTTGAGAACATTCTGCAACAGCCAGTTAAAGCCCTCATACTGCTGACATTTGGTGTGGGTAACGCACCGCAGGATGCCGCCTTACTCAAAACCTTAAGGCAAGCAGATAAACGTGGCATAGTGCTGGTGAATCTAACCCAATGTTTCCAAGGTAAGGTGAATATGGGCGGCTACGCCACAGGCAATGCATTAGCCAAAGCAGGCGTGATCAGTGGCGCCGATATGACCATAGAAGCGGCCTTAGCAAAACTGCATTATTTGCTATCTAAAAATTTGCAACCAGCTGAGATAAAAGCGGCCATGTTGCAAAATCTAGTCGGTGAACTGAGCATAGATTAAAGATATAGTCTTCTAATCTGTTTGTTGCCCTCAAACGCTAGCAACAAAAAAGCCCATATTTGATGGGCTTTTTTGATTTAAACTCAGACTAGATTTTAGCTCAGACTTAAAAACACTAAATGAGTGTTTATTTTAAGACTTTTGCAGATCAAGATTTGCATTGAAGTTATTTGATATCAAATCAATATTAGCATTGATATCACTAACAAAAGATAAAATGCTAATTCCCCTTGCCAACCTCAGACTTACGCCGAATTCCTAATAAAGCACACCTTACAAGCCGATCTGCGTGGACAGTCAGAAATTATAAATCCTGTGCTTTAAACCCAGCAATTGGCTCACCACGGAATTGCTTTTTCAGCTCGGCCTTAGACAGCTCATTTATTTTACCGTCAGATGCAATAGTGAAATGCTCTGTTTGCTCAAGCTTACGCGCTTGATACAACATCACCACCTGCAGAGTCGATTCACGCTGAGTCTCACTCAACACAGTGCCATCCTCCCACTTACCCAACTCAGCAGCACTGCGAAGCCTTTCATAGACTTCAATAGGCATTTGATCGATCACTTGATTGATATCCGTCATACACTTTTCCGCTTATGTAACACGATTCTGACTCGTGTAATGAGATAACCTACAAAACCAAACACAAAGCATATTCCGGCGATATTCGCACGCATACCTTCGGCGGGTTCCCCACCCCAAAACCAAATCACCACACCAGCAATGAACAAGGTCATAGCAACGAAACTCTGATTCATTAAGCTGCTGGACTTTTGAATATGACTAATGCGCGATAAGGACTCATTGTCGCCATCGGTTTTTGCTTGGCAATGGGGGCATGAAGACGCTTTGCTCGACATACGTTTACGACACACCGGACATTCAATTAATGCCATATCAGCCTCGCCCTAACGTAACTTATCAACAACGGCGAGCATGGCAATTAGCGATGCTTCACCTAAATAAATACTGCGTTCTGGTGACCAACCCACAAAAGGATCGGCCAGATTGTTATTGTCTTTAAACGGCATCTCAAGGGTATTTGATAAACACTTGAAGGTCTGGGCAACCCAATTAGACGCTACGGTCAGATTCGCTTGACCGGGCTCATCTTTATCATACCCATACTGAGTTTGAAAATCGGCACTGGCTAAGGTCAATGCTTGACTAAAGTCCGCTTGCAGCTGCGCGAGTTTATCATTATAAGCGGGGACGCCTTCACAACCCGCTAGAAACACATAAGGTAAGCCTTCATCACCATGCACATCATAAAACAGGTCAACACCCGTTTGCTGCATCTTGTTGACGACGTGATATACCTCAGGGCTTTTTTCTAAACTCGGTGTTTGCCACTCGCGGTTTAGATTAATCCCAATCGCGTTAGTGCGCAGATGACCTCTGACACTGCCATCGGGATTCATGTTGGGCACTATATAGAAATTGGCCTTATCAAGCAGCGCCTTTGCCGTGGGACAGTCATTATCGAGTAAACGATTCACTAGGCCTTCAACTAACCATTCAGCCATCGTTTCACCCGGATGTTGTCTGGCGGTGATCCAAATATTGCGTTTAGAAGGATCGCCATTCCCTACTTTCATCAGAGTAATATCGCGGCCATCTAAGGTCAGGCCTAAATGCTCTAAATTGACATCTGGGTGTAACTGGGCGCCGCTGAGTAAATCTAAATGACGCTCATAGCTGTAGGGTGCAAAGTAAGCGATTTGAATAGCATCGCAATCTAACTCTATGCTAATGCTCAGTTTACCGTCTTGATATTGAGTCGGAATACGGAACCAATGCTGGCGATCATAACTGGCCACCGCCTGATAATCTTCCCATCCCTTGGTATAAGAAGCGGTTCCCGCATTGATAATATTCAAGGTGTAATGGTTACCCACCTCACCTTCAAATCGAAAATTGAACCATTGATAAAACTCACCACCCGCATCAGGGCGGATAGCAAGTTGAATATCGTCTTTATTATCAAGATTGACGACTTGGATATTTCCGCCATCAAAGTTGGCACTGATCCGCATAATGATTCCTAATAGGTTGTTAAAACTAAGGGCAATTTAATGGCGTGCGACAGATAGCACACGGCACATTTTATTATATGGCCGATAGAATAAACCAAAACATCCCAAGGGGAAAACGAAAGCCATTAAATTCAGTCAAGACACTTGCAATCGGCCTTTAATTGACCAGTTAACACGCCTAAAATCCACAAAAAATGAGCCTTTCACTATAAGTTAATGAAGATATTAGACCATAAAACTATAACCTTGGCCTCGTACTGTATTAATCAAGTTACGCGGCAAACTGATATTGGCTAGCTTGCGGCGAGTGTTACTAATGTGCATGTCCAGATTACGGTCAAATCGGCCCAAATCTTTCTGTAGCACTGAGCGCTGCAACTCTTGCTTAGTGATGACTTGGCCTTTTCTTTCAAAAAGATATTTAAATAATTTAAACTCGGTTTGGGTCAAATCGACATAGCGGGTGCCAATAGTGATCCTATAACTCATTTCATCGAAGTTAATCACTTTAGCCGCCACAGTCGCCATTTGCGGCGAGTGAGAGTGACCGGCACAGAGACGCCGCTCTAAAGCTCGTAAGCGGACAAAAATCTCTTTTATGCTAAACGGCTTACTCAGAAAATCATCTGCTCCCAATTCATAACCAGTGATGCGATCATCTTCATTATCACGTGCTGAGATCATCAGTACCGGCGTTGAACATTCACGCGCTTTTAGCAACTCAAATCCATTCATCTGTGGCATCACTAAATCAAGCACTATGATGTCTGGAGCAAAACTTTCAATGCATGCCAGACCCTCGATGCCATTAACCGCACACTTAACCTCATGCCCTTGCGTACATAGGGCATCAGCTAACCACACGCTAAACAATGGATCATCATCGACCAAGAGTATTTTACTCATCCTTAAAGCCCAAACGAGAATCTATATCATTTATATTACCATGCGAATCGAGACGACTCTAGCGCTATTACATTAGTTAAGAAGTGTGATGTTGAAAACTGTGAACAAAATACGATATTAACAACCAATTAACGGATGATTAGCGAATCTAAACTCATCTCGTAAACTCCCAATAAAAAAGCGCCCTAAGGCGCTTTTTAGAAACTAAGAGTCTGAACTTAGCTTAGAATTTAACAGTTACACCACCGTAAATCACGCGGCCGATTGTGTCATATACTTGTGGAACTGTGCCACCATCACTACCGTTAGAAACACGTGATGGTTTTTCATCAGTGAAGTTTTTCACACCTAAACTAACAGTTGTCATATCTGTGATGTGATATGTTCCAGAAATATTGTGGTATAGCACTGAGTCAACATCATAGCCTTTCGCCAAGTCTGTCATCTCACCAATATAACGGTTGAAGTACATAACACTCCAATCATCTTGACCAGCTGAGAGACTGAAGTTATTACGAACCTTAGCGTAAGCACCGAAGTTACCGTCGATAGTATCAGTGTAATCTTTATTATCCTGCTCAAAGTTCAATAAATATGTCGTGTCATTGCTGATTTTCCAATCCAAACCTAAGCCTTCAAAGTTATAGGCTAAGTTAAAATCAATACCGCTAGTATCTTGATAACCTACGTTGGTTAACGCATTCGTTAAATTACGCAAGTCACCTTCTGGGGTAATATTAAACGTTTCACAAGCTGACGTAATGCCATCTTTACAATCATCTAAGCCAGCCTGAGTATCTAAACGAGCGATCGCGTTATCCACTTTGAAGCGCCAGTAGTCTAATGTAAGAGACATACCATCAAGATAGCTTGGCGAATACACTAAACCAGCCGTATAAGACTCTGACTCTTCAGGCTTCAAATCTGGATCAGAAGTACGGTTTACCAAAATTTGTCCTGGCTGTTCATCATCTGACAACCAAGGATTTGTAAGGTAATCAAACGATCCCGAATTACCACCATATAATTCAGCAACACTTGGAGCACGGAAGCCTGTAGCCGCAACACCCCGAACCATTAAGTCATCTGTTGCAGTGTATGTTAAACCAATTTTCCAAGTGGTCGCTTTACCGAATGTTGAGTAATCGTCTAAACGCAGCGCGAATTCACCCGTTAATTTCTCGGTGAAAGGCACACTTACTTCTTGAAAAATCGAAATAACGTTGTAGTTACCATCGGTTGGATCTTGCTGTGCTGCAGTACTTTCACCTGCGACAACAATTGGATCGGGATTATAGAAACCACTCTCACGGCGGTATTCAGCACCAATCGCAAAACCAACTGCACCCGCTTTTAAATCAAACAACTCACCATTCAAGCCCGCAGATAATGTCTGTTGTTCATTACCGCCATTTGCAGCCTCTGTATAACCAACAGCATCTTTCATCGCTTGTGTAAGTAGTGCACCACTCAACCAAGCATCAGAATTAGCATAAATAGCGTTACGCATATCGCTAGCATTGATAGAGTTCTCTACTGCGGTTTCTGCTTTGTTCTTACCAAATGTATAAGTAACATCCCAGTTCATACCTGTATGAACGTCTAAAGTACCCGCTAGACCACCTGATAAACGCCAAGTATCAGTATCCTGAGTATAAATACGAGGACCTACATCATTCATACGTCTAGCATAGAAAACTTGCCCATGATCATCAGGCTTAATACCTGCAGCAATCATATCACTATCAAGTGTTAAACACTTTAATGGATCTGCATCTGGTTGACCACAGACATCAAGATATAGCTGTGCAGGTTGAGCTGCCATTTGCTGATGAGAACGACGGTTGGTATAAATAGCATCTGCAGTTAACACAACATCATTACCCAGCTCTTGAGTCATGTTAGCAAATAAACTGCGACGTTCACTTGGTGTTTGATAGTAGCTATCTTGGGTGAAATCATAAGTCTCTGTTTGTGCTACCCAATTACCATTAGCATCTTGAACCATACCATCTAGTGAACCCGTTGGTATAATTCCACTCGCACCAGGTTTAGTCCAATCACGATCAGATTGGATCACACCACGTCGGTCAGAAAAAGCGGCACCAAAGGTGTAATTACCACCATCGGTGTTAAAACCGTATAGTGCACTGACATCACCACTTTCGCCATCGCCTTTGTCTGTACCACTGCCGTTAAAATCGAACTGGAAACCTTCAAAATCTTTCTTCGTGATAATGTTCACTACACCAGCAATGGCATCAGAACCGTAAACCGCTGATGCGCCGTCTTTCAGAATTTCAACACGCGCAATCATAGCGACTGGAATCGAGTTAAGATCCACTGCACTATCGGCGCCTGAACCAGAGTTAACCATGCGGCGACCATTCAATAACACAAGCGTACGTTGTGAACCCATACCACGTAAGTCAACTTGGGCAACACCGTCAGCACCGTTGTTTGTGGTTGACCCCACTGCCGCACCCGCCATCGAAGTCTGTACTTGCAGCATTTGGTCAACAGAAGTAAAACCTTCCGCTTTAATCGCAGCAGCATCAATAACGGTCACAGGAGATGCTGTTTCCATATCTTGGCGTTGAATGCGTGAACCTGTCACTTCAATACGTTCAACTTTTGCTTTTTCTTCAGCAGCAAATGCGCTTGACGTAACAAATGCACCAGTAGTGATAGATGCAACGATAGCTAAGTTAATAGCTGACGCTACTTTAGTTCTTTTGATCATGTATGAATGCTCCCTAGATCTTACTATTATTTTTATGCTTACAGCTTGTACAGTTATTGCTGTACTAGTGTTGCACCTGATACTGAGGATTCACTTTAACTCCGTCAATGCTCAAAATTTTAACCAATAAAAACACATTGTTAATTACTGTGATTTATTTGGTTAATTAATTTGACGGTTATTTTTTAATACCCTTATTAACCACACTTACACAGAGTTAATCACCACAATATGTGGATTAGGCAAGCTTTAAGTCTGTTAATAAGAAACATAAATGAAACATTTCGCACATTAAAAAATGTGATGCGGATCACAATTTTTAATCCTCATCAAAGTTATCTAGAAGAACAGTGTATTGATTAACTATTGTTAAATCTGCATATCTAGCAATATCCACAGATAGCCAAAGCGCTAAAATACCGATAAACATAGATAAATTGCATTAAAACAGAGATACACCATGTATCAATTGTGCTAATTATGCATTTTAACAACGTCTAAAATTATGGTTTAACAATTAAGGTACAAATAATTCTACACGTCTTTGAAATGACTATTTGTTACTGATCTTGCATATTAATTTTAAATATAAGTATTAGCTTCCAATCCCTCTAAACACTCCCTATTTCTTATTCTTAAATAAATGACTTACATCTCATACGGACCACATTCAAGGACAAATTTTCTTTGTAAAGAATCCGCCTTCTTAGAAGGCGGCTTTGACTTGCCCCTGGAAGGGGCTATTCCAAGAACCTACATCATCTGCAACGACAATTGAGCCTCATGTTCCTGATCTTGTTTATCTTGATGGCGCACATATCGTCTAATGATTTCTTCATTAACACCTACTGTATCTACAAAATAACCTCTGGCCCAAAAGCTATTGCCCCATAGCTTTTTACGTACATGAGGGAATTTATTGAATAATCTTATCGCACTTCTTCCTTTCAATACTCCCATCAGCGTTGATACTGACAGCTTCGGCGGGATTATGACTACCAAGTGAACGTGGTCTATCTGAACGTTTAATTCTAAAACCTCACAACCCTTCATATTGCAAAGGATATAAATTGACCTGTATAACTCCTTACCAAGGTTTTCTTTTAACATTTTAAAACGGTACTTCGGAGTCCAAACAATATGATATTTGCAACGCCAATAAACATGTGATGAACTTCTATAATCGCCCATGCTTTTCGTTTCCTCTTACTTGTGGTGAATAAGAAGTCTCTTTTAGCATGGGCGTAATTCAGGCTATAGCCTCAAGGAACAATCACCACCGCCAGAGGCGGTGGTTTTAGGATGACAATAAAAAAAGCGACCACTTAGGTCGCCTCTCATAGGCTGTATCATCAAAATGATGATTACTCGGGTTTGATCAACTCAAAATGTTGATATGCCCGTGCGGTTGCAATACGGCCGCGGGGCGTGCGTTGGATAAAGCCTTGCTGGATCAAAAATGGCTCTAGCACATCTTCAATGGTTTCGCGTTCTTCACCTATGGCTGCTGCTAAGTTATCGAGTCCAACTGGGCCACCCATAAACTTATCGATAATGGCGAGTAGTAACTTGCGGTCCATGTAATCGAAACCTTCATTATCGACATCCAGTAAGTCTAGTGCATGGTCGGCAACAAACTTAGTGACAGCGCCATCATGCTTCACTTGCGCGTAATCCCGCACGCGGCGAAGCAATCGGTTAGCTATCCGCGGTGTACCGCGTGAACGGCGTGCGATTTCAAATGCACCTTCAGCATCAATATCCAGTTCCATCACCTGCGCCGAACGCGTGACTATGGTGCTTAAATCTTTGATGTTATAGAATTCAAGCCGTAGCGGGATCCCAAAACGCGCCCGAAGTGGTGAAGTCAAAGCCCCTGCCCGTGTTGTCGCCCCCACTAGAGTGAACGGCGGTAAATCAAGCTTGATAGAACGTGCTGCCGGCCCTTCACCTATCATGATATCCAGCTGATAATCTTCCATCGCCGGATACAAAATCTCTTCTACCACTGGGCTTAATCGGTGGATTTCATCGATGAATAACACATCACCGGATTCGAGATTGGTCAAAAGCGCGGCGAGATCGCCCGCTTTTTCCAGCACAGGCCCGGAGGTGGATTTAATGTTCACCCCCATCTCGTTCGCCACAATCATGGCTAAGGTGGTTTTACCCAATCCCGGCGGACCGTAAATCAACATATGATCTAAGGCTTCATTACGATTCTTTGCCGCTTGAATAAACACCTTAAGCTGTGCCCGAGTGTCATCTTGACCCGTGTATTCATCGAGCATTTTAGGGCGCATCGCCCTGTCGATGGATTCATCTTGAGCTTGGATCTGCGGCTGGATGAGTCTGTCTGCCTCAATCATTATTATTCCTTATCGCAGCTTTCATCTTAATTATCATCATTGTTCAATTAAAGCATCGATTTAAGGGCGGCTTTGATCAGGGTTTCTGAATCCATGCCCTCTTTGTAGGCTGCAGAAACCGATTTGCTCGCCTGCGGTGGTTTATAACCCAGTGAAATTAAAGCTGAAATAGCATCTTCTTCGGCGCTATTGACTGTCGGTGCGGGTGAGTAATTGGATTGCAGCACGAACTCACGCTCTGAGCCTGCGGAGGCTTCCATCAAGCTCTTGAGCTTATCGCGCATTTCTACCAGTAACCGCTCGGCGGTCTTCTTGCCGACACCCGGTAATTTCACTAAGGTCACTATGTCATCGCGCTCAACGCAGCCCACAAATTCTGCGGCTGTCATGCCTGATAAAATGGTCAGTGCGAGCTTGGGACCGACACCATTGGTCTTGATCAGTAAGCGAAATAACGCCCTTTCCTGCTTAGTGATAAAACCATAGAGAAGCTGTGCATCTTCACGCACCACAAAGTGGGTGTAGACCATAGTTTCATGATTAACTTCAGGCAGCTCATAAAAGCTAGTAAGCGGCATCTGCAACTCGTAACCAACACCATTAACATCGATCAAAATTTCTGGTGCTTGTTTCTCAACGAGCACGCCCCGTAAACGACCTATCATCTGTACCGTCCGTATGTTCTTGCCGTTGCCCGGCCACTCAATGCAATTAAACTCTGGCTGGTGTGATAATGACACACAGCAACACCGAGTGCATCTGCGGCGTCAGCTTGTGGGGCTGCAGGTAATTTAAGTAGTTGTTGGATCATGTGTTGTACTTGGGCTTTCTGCGCTCGCCCCGTACCCACGACAGCGCTCTTAATTTGAGTCGCACTGTATTCAGCCACAGGTAAATTGGCGACTGTGGCAGCAACAATGGCCGCGCCGCGTGCTTGGCCTAACTTGAGCGCAGAATCGGCATTTTTTGCCATAAATACGCGCTCAATCGCAAATTCGTCCGGTTGATACTGACGAATAATCTCAGTGATCCCATCAAATATTTGCTTGAGCCTGCCAGGCAGTTCTTCAGACGAAGTGCGAATACAACCACTGCCGAGGTAAATCTGATGCCGTCCCTGACATCGGATCACGCCGTAGCCTGTGATCCGTGAACCTGGGTCAACACCTAAAATAATTGCCATTAAATACCTTATATGGGATCTACATTTGCGTCCCTGTTCCTACGTTAGCGTTTGCGAGCTAAAATTGGCATCAATTGACGCCCTAATTCAGCTAACAGTCAATCTAGCCTAGGCTTGCCATCACATCATCGGAGATTTCCGCATTATGATACACCTCTTGCACATCATCGTGATCTTCAAGGGTGTCGATAAGGCGCATAAATTTTTCGGCGGTTTCTAGATCAAGCTCAGCTTTCGTCGAGGCTATCATCGCGATTTCGGCATTATCCGCCACAAAATGGGCTTTATCGAGCTGCTCTTTCACCGTATAGAAATCAACAGGATCGGTAAACACATCCACAGCACCATCATCATAGCTGACAATATCTTCCGCGCCCGCTTCAAGCGCCGCTTCCATTAATGCATCTTCATCGGTTCCCGGCGCATAGGATAACACTCCACGCTTAGTGAACAGATAAGACACAGAACCATCCGTGCCTAAGTTACCGCCCGATTTACTAAACGCATTACGTACACCACTCACAGTACGATTACGATTGTCCGTCATGGTTTCAACCATCACAGCGGTGCCGCCTGGGCCATAACCTTCATAGAGAATGGTTTCGAGTTGCTGGCCTTCTAATTCACCGGCGCCGCGTTTAATCGCACGCTCAACCGTGTCTCGGGTCATATTACCACCGAGGGCTTTATCGATGGCGACACGTAATCGTGGATTAGAGTCGGGATCTGAGCCACCTTCACGGGCTGCAACGGTTAACTCGCGAATGAATTTAGTAAAGAGTTTACCGCGTTTAGCATCTTGAGCCGCTTTACGGTGCTTAATGTTGGCCCATTTACTGTGACCTGCCATGGGAAGTCTCCTCTACTTAGGTATCATCTAGGTGCCATCGCAAAGCTTATCAAGAGCCGAAGGTGGAATGAGACTAAATAACGGCTATTTACTTAAAGGATTGAACTAACAGATATTGATAAGCGGTGGAATGACGGTTCACTAAAACAAACCGAGGCTCATGCCTCGGTTTTCGGTACGACAAAAAATAACTGACAAGGCTAACGTCAATCGACTTACACTAAAACGATTTACATAATGTCGATTTGAATAAGGTCGATTTACAAAAGATCAGTCTTCCGCTTTAACAGCTTTCTCAACCACGGCAATACCAAGTTCAGCTAATTGCTGCGGATTGGCAAAACCAGGCGCATTAGTCAGCGGACAAGCGGCAGTGGTGGTTTTCGGGAACGCCATCACATCGCGGATTGAGCTTGCGCCCGTCATCAGCATGATGATGCGGTCTAAACCAAACGCTAAACCTGCATGTGGTGGTGTGCCGTAACGCAGCGCTTCTAACAGGAAGCCGAATTTCTCTTTAGCTTCATCGTCAGTAATACCCAGAATACGGAATACCGCAGACTGCATTTCTTGGTTGTGGATACGCACTGAACCACCGCCTAATTCGCAGCCGTTTAATACCATATCGTAAGCATCAGAAACGCGATTTGCTGGGTTAGCTTCAAGTTCTGCCGCCGTTACACCACGCGGTGCGGTGAACGGATGGTGAACCGCGTGGAAGTTGCCGTTGATTTTCTCAAACATTGGGAAGTCAACTACCCACAGTGGACGCCATTCACCTTGCAATAAGCTGAAATCTTCGCCCGCTTTAAGACGCAGTGCGCCCATAGATTCGGCAACCACAGTCGCCTGATCTGCACCAAACAGGATAATGTCACCAGTTTGCACGCCAGTGCGGCTCACGATTTCATTAACTATGCTTTCGTTTAAGAATTTCAGCACAGGTGATTGAATACCTTCTAAGCCAAGGCTTAGGTCATTAATCTTCATCCACGCTAAGCCTTTAGCGCCATAGATGCCAACAAATTTAGTGTAATCATCTATTTGCTTACGAGACAGTGCAGCGCCGCCCGGAATACGCAGTGCAGCAACACGACCTTCTTCATCGTTCGCAGGACCAGAGAATACCGCAAATTCGACTTCTTTGAGTAAATCGGCAATGTCCACCAGCTCTAATGGGTTACGTAAATCTGGCTTATCTGAACCAAAACGACGCATCGCTTCGTTGTAAGTCATGCGCGGGAACTCGCCGAGATCGACGTTCAGCATTTCAAGGAACAGACCACGCATCATCTCTTCGGTTTTCGCCATCACTTGCTCAGAGCTCATGAAAGACGTTTCGATATCGATTTGGGTGAATTCTGGCTGACGGTCGGCACGTAAGTCTTCATCACGGAAGCATTTTACGATTTGGTAGTAACGATCAAAGCCTGACATCATCAGCAACTGTTTAAACAACTGTGGCGATTGTGGCAAGGCAAAGAACTGACCTTTATAAGTACGGCTTGGTACTAAATAATCGCGGGCACCTTCTGGGGTTGCCTTGGTCAGGATCGGTGTTTCTATGTCTAAGAAACCGTTTGAATCGAGGAAACGACGCACAGAACTGGTCACTTTAGCGCGGAAAATTAATCGCTGCGCCATTTCTGGACGACGTAAATCTAAGTAACGATACTTAAGACGTTGCTCTTCGCTGTTGTTCTGGTAGTTATCCATGCTCAATGGCAGTGGATCGGCAGCATTGATAATCGTCAAGGCTTGACCTAAGACTTCAATCTCACCCGTCTTCATTTGACCATTGACTTGGCTATCAGGACGGGCA
This sequence comes from Shewanella sp. NKUCC06_TVS, assembly GCF_019345515.1. NCBI lineage: Bacteria > Pseudomonadati > Pseudomonadota > Gammaproteobacteria > Alteromonadales > Shewanellaceae > Shewanella > Shewanella sp. NKUCC06_TVS. The sequence continues at coordinate 242,137 of NZ_JAHKQX010000005.1, forward strand.
CGAACTAAGCCTTTGACCTGAACGCAAAATTCGGCGCGCAGCGTGCTGGCGACATTGAACACCTCAGGTAAGTCTGGATCATAGACCACTTGGATGAGACCTTCTCTGTCTCTTAAATCTAAAAAGACAACGCCACCCAAATCACGGCTACGATTAACCCAACCTACCAAGGTAACTTCTTGTCCAACGTGAGACTTATTGACGTCTCCACAATAATGACTGCGCATCTAACTCTATCCTTTATCCGGAAACCGGTGCTTTGGAAATAATCAAAACGAGATAAAAGCGGCATTATAGTAAAATAATGCCGATTACCAAAGTACTTCACACTTAGGCGGTGAAGTATCAAACAGTTTTACGCCCTTGACTAGAGGCGAACGCACTATCTGAGCATGAGCGTTCAAAAAAACATCAAGCTGAGCGATAACAGCGCCCGCCGCTACTTTTTGCTTGGTACATCAGCTGATCGGCTTTTTTCAATAAACCTATCGCTGTGTCACCATCACGGGGGTAAATCACCACGCCAATACTAACCGCTATGCTGACACTGACGCCTTGAATAAGCAAAGGGCTCGTCAGTGCCTGTAGAATATTATCAGCAACTTGGGTAGCGGCATCGAGATCTTGCACACGATTTAGCAGGATAACAAACTCATCGCCGCCAAATCGCGCAACGGTATCTGATCCACGGATAACCTTGGTTAACTTTTGGGCGACCAGTACCAGTAATTCATCGCCAATGGGATGACCGAGTTGGTCATTGATTTGTTTAAAACCATCGAGATCGATGAATAACAAAGCGAAATGTGCCTGTTCTCTGCGATGAGATAGCAAAGCTTGGGTTAGTCTGTCATCAAGTAAGGCACGATTGGGCAACTGAGTTAAAGCATCATGATTAGCCACATGCAACAAACGTTTTTCAGCCACCAATCGCTGAGTGATCTCACGATTTAAGCGACGATTCACTAACAACACAGCCACCATCACTAAGCACAAGATTATCACGCCAAACACGATATAACGCAGCCATTGCAGATATTTAGCACTCTCTGTCGCCACAGAAAATGACACCCAGCGCGTATATATTTTTTGCTGATGTTGAGCATCAACCAAAGCCAAAGCTTTATTAATCAGCGGCACCAGCGGCGCAAATTGAGGATAAACACCAATATGACTATGCTGATCGGCGAGATCACTGAGCAGCGACATTTTTAGTGTCGGATAGTGGCTGGTTTTAAGCTCAGAAGCTAAAGTCACCACTTTATCGATAAACACATCCGCATTGCCATTCGTCACGGCCGCTAATCCGGCCTGCGTATTTGGCACTATGACTAACTTGAGCGAAGGCTCCAGACTCATCAATTGCGCCACTAAATGATATCCCTCAACCACAGCCACTCTTTGACCTGCGAGCTGAGCAATATTAAAAACCGAGACTTGTTCCAGTTGCGACACTAAGGCCCACGGCGATGGCCAATAGGCTTCACTAAACGCTAAACGCTGCTGGCGCTCCGCCGTTTGCGCGACACTGCCGGCTAAACTCACCTCGCCCTTTTGCAACGCCTCGATTAACGAATGCCAATCATCAAAGGCAACGGGCGTGAGCTTAAGTTTGAGTTGTTCCTTGAGCAATTTGACGATATCGCTATTGATCCCCGCAAACTCACCCTGTTCATCCATAAACTCCATCGGTGGCCATTGTTTTAGATAACCGACTTTGAGCTCGCCTACGCTTTCCACATAGGCCTGCTCAGCGGGGCTTAAGCTGACATGACGCTCAGCTTGGGTAAAAACATGATCTTTAGGATTGAGCATCCATTTATGTTCAATCTCGGCAAATTCTTGATTGCTAATACTGTTAAACCCATTGGCTATCCTCTGTGTAAGGCCAGCATCATCGCTACGGGTCAGCACATAAATGTTGGTGCTAAATTCGAGATCAGGATACTGGCTAAAGTCAGACCAGCCTTTATTGAGCAGTAAATAATGGGATGTCCATGCACCCGCGGCGATAAAACCGACAACTTCTCCAGACCTCGCCCCCGCCACCATTGCATCCATACTGTCGTAATAACGCAGTGACACTTGGGGTAAGGCTTTACGCAAATCCACCAAATAAGGCGCTGTCGGCACCACACCAATACGTTTACCTTTTAAGCTGTCTAAATCGGTTAACTGTTGCTGATAGAGAAAGAGTCGACTCTTCACCGTATATAAATGCCAAGCCTGAGTAAGGCCCGTTTTAACATCATCACTTTCAGGATAACCTATGTGAGCATCGGCGAGACCACGACGAACATCGTCCACGCTGGAGTTCATATCACCAGAAATAAAATCAACGGCAATACCCGTTTTCTCAGACCAAAGCTGCCACATGTCCACATACAAACCATGGGGTAAACCATCGACCCCTAAGTCCACAAAAGGCTCGGCGCCCAGTTGCATCGAAATAACAATCCCAGCTTGTTGACGTTGATAGCCAAGCCAACGTCGCTCCGTTTGCTGAATAAAGTGCGCATCAAGCGCAGTGAAACCTTTATTGATTTTATCGACTAATGCAAGATTGCCCTTTTGAACTGCGGGTACAAACTGCATCGCCTTAATTTGAAGGCGGGCAGTATTGGGAAAGTTTGCGGCAATCTCTTGGGATGAGTCGGGATCTTTCAAATAGCCTTCTAACCCCGCAAAGACTACGATCTCGCCCGCGGCGACCCCAGCCAATAATTTCTCACGACTTTCGTAGCGTTTAAACACAAGCTGCGGTTCGATACGGTGTAATTCCGCTTCATGGGATGAAGCCGCTACCACACCAATTTGAAAGGGGATCAGTTCTTTGATGGATTTTTTGCCCTGCAAGGATTTATGCAAATACAAAAAAGTGCCCACATCCGCAATGGGCACTGCAAAATCAAATTCTTGCTCTCGCTCTGGGGTTTTCCCCATGCCGATATGCACTTGCGCCTTACCTTGCCGCAGTTGATCAAGGGACTCGTGCCAGTGGCGCGCCACAAAAACGACTTGGGTATGGCTTTGTTTAGTCCACTCTTTCCATAAATCAACCAGTAATCCAGTCGGCTCGCCATCGTTGTCGACATATTGATAGGGAAAGCTATCCTCACCCATAACGATGATTAATGGCTCAGAGGACAACGGACTTGCCTGCCCCGTTATGCTCAAAAAACAGCTGCACAAGATCACAATTAAGTGGATCACAAACTTCAAGTTGAGCCCTTAGTACTTGATGTACATGTAACGATTTTGTTATCTATTAAGTATTAGACAAAAATTTATCGCAAATTACTAGCATGAGACTTGCTGCTAATCGCTCTGATTCGTTAAAATGCACAGTTGAATTCCCATGAAAAATCTCAGATGAACGTTTCTCAAGACACTATCTACGCTCAAGCGAGCGAGCATATTAGCGATTTCCAGTTTGATAACCGTGTAGCAGGCGTCTTCAGTGACATGATCCGCCGCTCAGTGCCTGGATATACGCAAATTATCAATACCATAGGCGATTTTGCAGATCGTTTCGTCATGCCAAATACTCAAATTTACGATTTGGGTTGCTCACTCGGTGCCGCGACCTTAAGTATTCGTCGCCAAATCCAAGGCCGCCAATGTCGCATTATTGCTGTAGATAACAGTGAATCTATGGTCGCACGCTGCCAAGAGAACCTGAATGCCTATGTCAGCGATACGGATGTCGATCTGGTTTGCGGTGATATTCGCGATATTGATATTCAAAATGCCTCACTAGTGGTACTCAATTTTACATTGCAGTTTTTACCGCCAGAAGACAGAGAAACCCTGATAGCCAAGATTTATCAAGGTCTGAATCCCGGCGGGATGTTAGTACTATCAGAAAAAATTCGCTTCGAAGATGCCCCGATCCAAACCCTATTGGAAGAGCAACATTTGGACTTTAAACGCGCTAATGGTTACAGCGAACTTGAGATCAGCCAAAAACGCAGTGCGCTGGAAAATGTCATGAAGCCCGACACCTTAACCACGCATCAACAACGACTCACCAGCCAAGGCTTTAGTCACTTTAGTCTCTGGTTCCAATGCTTTAACTTTGCTTCTATGGTGGCCATCAAGTGATCAGCTTTAGCTCGTTTTACCAACAAATCGCCGATTCGAATCTACAACACTGGCTCGAAACCCTGCCGAGCATTTTAGGCAAGTGGCAACGAGATCATAAACACGGCAACCTGCCAAAGTGGGAAAAAGTGCTCAACAAGCTGCACTATCCTGCACCAGATCAAATAGATTTTATCGATAGCGTGACCGTCGGTAGCGGCGAGCAACTCAGCCCTGGTGAAAAAGAGAAGCTAGAAAACCTGCTGCGCCTGTTTATGCCATGGCGTAAAGGCCCCTTCCACATTCATGGCATCCATATCGATACCGAATGGCGCAGTGACTGGAAATGGGACCGCGTTAAGCAACATATTTCGCCGCTAAACAACCGCACTGTGCTCGATGTCGGTTGTGGCAGTGGTTATCACATGTGGCGCATGTTGGGCTCAGGTGCCAAACGTGTCGTCGGTATCGACCCTTCGCCGTTGTTTTTATGTCAGTTTGAAGCCGTCAAACGTTTAGCTGGCCCCCATCACCCAGTGCACCTGTTACCATTGGGTATTGAAGAGCTGCCACCGCTCGATGCATTTGACACGGTTTTCTCCATGGGCGTTTTGTATCACAGACGTTCGCCTATCGATCACTTGTTACAGCTGCGTGATCAATTGCGCACCGGTGGTGAGCTCGTGCTAGAAACCTTGGTGATAGATGGCGACGAAAATGCCGTACTCGTGCCTCAAGATAGATATGGCAAAATGAATAATGTATGGTTCATTCCGTCCGTTGCCGCGCTCATGCTCTGGTTAAAGAAGTGTGATTTCACTGATATCCGTTGTGTCGATACCGATGTCACAGCCCTTGCCGAGCAACGCCGTACCGACTGGATGCCCAACGAATCACTGGTTGAATACCTAGATCCTAACGACATCACCAAAACGGTTGAAGGTTATCCTGCGCCCAAACGCGCCACGATTATCGCGGTGAAAAATCAGCCTAATCAGAATTTAAACTAACCTTTTCAGTCTGAAGTAAGCAAATATCAGTCATTGCGTCCTCAAGGTTTGAGTTAGTAATGGCTGATATCAAAAGCCGAAAGAACACCATTCCTCTAGTACATCTGGAATCTGTAGGTGTTCAGCAGCTCAGTGTAACTCCTTCCTTGAATAGCAATACATTTGCGACTCCCACCCTTATCGTTGACATCCAGAACAGAACAGGGTTTCATGCATAACAATGACTTGAAGCTAACTCAATTGGATACTAAGTCAAAGTTAACTCATTCCATCACAGATGCAGAACACATAACCCATGTTAAAACCCACTTTACTGGTTAGCCTGTTTGGCTTGAGCCTTTATGTTACGAATGCAGCCTATGCGGCGCCAAGCCCTGTTCCCCTTTTAGTTGAACAATGCCTGCATTTGCCAAGTATTGATCTTGCGACTGTGTTCGCCAATGCGCGTTTAACTGCATCTGAATTAACCTTGGCCCAGCGCGCGCTTATTTTTGAGCAACAGATGTTAGGGCTTAATAATATCAACGACAGACTCAACTATTACCGTGGGTTTAACTTACCAAGTGAGGAACGCGAGGGTTTACTGCAATGCCAGCTACACCTCGCCGACACCCTGTCGCAACTTCTCAGCCAAACTGAATTGAGCCAACTCGCCTACGCCTTAGCCCAAGGCAATGCAGAACAAATACTGCTGAGCCAACAGCTTAAACAATTGCTACAACAACATTGGAGCGCCGAGGAAAAAGCGAAATTACATACGGCGCAGGCTAGCATAGGCCAAGGGTTAGGCAGCCAGCAATTTAGTCTTGCCTTCAATGACAGCCAATGCCAACCTGAAGTGACTCAGCAGCAACATCTGCATAAAGAAGGTGATAAAAGTGACGAGCCGAAGCGCAGCAGTGCAAAGCAGAGCGATTTTGCTGGCACTATCGTCAGTTACTTACTGACGCAAGAAAACGCCGTATGTCGCCAAAATGTATGGCAGGCCTACCAAGCCAGAGCCAGTGAAACCAACCAAACGGCATTAGAGCGAATTGCTGAGCAGCGCCAACAAGCCGCCACTGCTGCAGGCTTTACCGATTACAGCGCATTAGCGCTTAGTTCGCAGCAGTTATCGTCCCCTGAATTAGTCAAAGCCTTTCTCGATAGCCAAACCCAAGATCTGCAAGTGGCTCCCTGGGATATTGGGCGAACCCTGTCACAACAAGCATCAGCCAAGGGGCCGACATGGCAAACTTCTGACGTTTTGAGTCGCAGCTTTACTTATCTGCAAGTGTTTGGTTTGCAGTTTGAGACCATAGAAACCGCTAAGGTCGATAAAATACCTGCCGTTCCCAATCGGCCACATATCGTCAGGGTCTACCACCAGCAAAGATTGTTAGGTGAAATCTATGTGGCGTATAACCCAAATCCACAGCAAGGTAGTCAACAGCAGACATTGCGTCAAAGTGTACTCGGCCAGCAATTTGGACAACAAGCATTGGATCTCAAACCACAGCTGAGTAACTACAAAGACATTGAGCAATTAACCGAATCCATCGCAGAGGCTGTCACTTCCCTTGCTAAAGCGAGTCATTTCTACCTCAACAATGCCATGGGACAGAGTCAAGATAGCTATTTTGTGGCGAGCCTCTGGTTAGCTGAAGTGCTACGCCATCAACTATTTCCGCAATTTGAGCACACCTATTTACAGGAGCGTGAAACACTGGCTAAAGCTTATTCGAAGCAGCTTAAAGTCTTTCGCGCTAAGGTTGCAGTCAACTTTTACCAAAACTCAAGTGCACAAGTCTACCCCGATCTCGGTGCGGAGTTTAATGCGAGCTTTGGTCAAGACTGGCCACAAACACAGGATTATCCTTATAGCTTCAATGCTATCGCCAACGAAGGACCGCTCTACTACCAATCACTCTGGCAAGCATCGCTAGCCAGGCTGATAGATCAATCCACATTCAACTGCCGAGACAAACTCAAATTATTCAATGTATTAGTCATCAATGAAGACGCTTTAAGCTTCAGTGACCAATTAAAAGTGGTCATTGGCGCCCCCGTTAATAGTGCTGCACTGATCCAAAGAATTTCAAATAGCGCCGCTTCAGAACATGCTGACAATTCCAACAATCAAGCTTTCGACGCAACAGGTTCTTGTGCGTTTTAAGTGTGAATGCTTAGGATGTGTTTGTGACTCGCTCGGGCGCAAACACTGAAAATCGTCATGATTAGCCTCTCTATCACCTTAATAACTTAGCGCGACATAACTATCTATATGTCGTGAGAATGACTGACTCTATGATATTTAATTGAAAAAGTCGTAAGAAGTGGCCACTATAAGCCTCAATCTATCGTTTTTTTGAGATTATAATGACTCGAGCTAAATCTACCTTAGAACAATGGCGTATTTTGCAAGCGGTGGTCGATTTTGGCGGCTATGCCCAAGCGGCCGAAAAACTCAACAAGAGTCAATCGTCACTTAACCATGCCGTTGCCAAATTACAGCATCAGTTAGGTATCGAGCTACTCGAAGTCAAAGGCCGTAAAGCCTATCTCACCCCGCAGGGCGAAGTGCTGCTGCGCCGCTCACGGCATGTCACCCAAGCCGTCAATGAGTTAGAACAACTTGCGAGTAATCTCGAACAAGGGTGGGAGCCGACACTCACGATTGCCCGTGAAATTATCTATCCGATGGAAAGCTTAGTGTGTGCCCTCAATGCGTTTCTGCCCCATAGTCGTGGCACTCGAATCATCATGTTGGACTCAGTGATCACCGGCACTCAAGAGCTCATTCAGCAGAGTAAAGTCGATATTGCTATCTGTGCAGGGGTGCCGCCTAAAGGGTATTTATCCGAACCCTTATGTGAACAAGAACTCTACCTCGTCTGTCATCCAAATCACCCACTCGCTGACTTAGGCACAATTGAAGACGATAAACTACTGGCACAATATTTACAGTTAGTGATTAAAGATACTGGAGTGCAATCCAACATTGATATCGGCTGGCTCAAAGCTGAGCAGCGCTGGACAGTCTCTAACTTCCATGAAGCTAAAGTCATTTTAAATCAAGGTATTGGTTTCTGTTGGATCCCCTCTTTCTTAGTCCAAGAAGAATTGGCTTCGGGTAATCTAGTACGTTTACATCTTGAGGGTAGCCAAAAACGTCGCATCATGTTGAGCTTAGTTATCCCTAATAGGGATCAACAAGGGCCTGCATCAAAACTGCTTGCTTCCTTGATTTTAAAACAGCACGGAATTGAAACGACGAATAGTCATTAACAGCAAGATACCAAACGAGTTATCAATGCGAGTGAGCAAAACGATAAGTGCTAACTGCTGATTAAATGGTTAGTTCTTAGTGGTACTGAGAAGTTGTTTCGCAAAAGATGATGAATAGCGAATCATGGGAATAGTTAAAGCCTAATCTTACACACTAAAGTCGACATAGCGCGCTTGTTGATAACCCAAGTATTGCGGCTGAATAAATCCTGTCTCCTGCAAGAGGTCATCTTCCACATATAACTTGCTCTGCAAAGACACATTCGAATTCGCGCTAGCACTGATATTTGAAGACTGCTCATTTACATCTTTTGCGGACAAAACATCCGTAGATTGCAAATTGCTAGGGAGCTCATTTGAAGATGCCAGATACGAAGGCTGAATATTGGCTTGCGACGTCATATCGACATGAACTGAAGGTCCAGCACTGGCTTGTGCAACCGCAGCATAATAACGGCTTGCAGTACTATCGGATTTTGAGATAAAGCCCGTCGCTAAATCCGCAGAAATTGAAGCTTCTCCAAATGCTAAAGTTGCGGTCGGTGGTTCAATCGTTTCTACTGTGGTCGATGTAGTGACTGAGTCACTGATATCAGAAGTGGTTTTCGACCCCGTATCAATGACTCTCGTATTGGCCGTTTGCGCCTCGATCGCTTGTTTTAGCTTATCAAGCGCAGTAGATGCAGGGGTGGATACCGCCTCTTGGGGCTGAGCAATATTACCTGACTCATCAACGTCTCCCGTCACGACAGGTGTATGTTTTTCTAACGGTGGCAACTCTTTGATTTGTGCATCTGCGTCTATTAATGTTTGAGCCGTTTGCAAGTCAACAATTTGTTTTTGTCGCTCCTCTGCCAGCATCACTTTAGCTTCATTCATTTTTTGCAAGGCTTCCGCGGCAACACGGATATCCGCTGATGACGGGTCAACAGGAGCCATTGCTGCGGCATAAACTTGCTTCATTTTGTTTATCGTTGCAAGCGGGTCGCCTCCCACTGGAGAGACATCAATCTGCACTTCGCCATCGGTGGCGTAACGTTGGCCATCAGCACCCTTTTCATACTTAAAACTCGGGCTCTGAGCGTATTGTCCTCCGACGGTTGCGTGGGCATGCTCATGGGCTTTAACCTCTGAATCTCGAGTTTTAAGTTCATCGACTTGCTGTTGCTGTTGAGCCTGCACTTTTTCTTGGGCTTGTATCTCTTGTTTTTGAGCCTGTTGAACCAGTGATTGCTGTTTTGCCTCTTCCGCTGCTGCTATTTGCTGTTTCCGCGATTCTTCTTCCTGTACTTGCTTTTCAAGCTGATTATCATTTGGAGCAAAGACAGCAGCTAAGACTTGTTGACTATCATCTGGGTTAGACGCTGTCGCAGGAACATCTACAGGACTAGCCTGAGCTTCACCAAAAACTTGAGTAAATTGTTCTAAGACCGTCGGTTGAGCAACATCATTGCTAGCGGATTGATCTACGGTTTGCGTAGAGTTTGACTGGCCAACAGGCCCTGCACTCGTTGCTACACTCTTATTTACAGCACTCTTATTTACAGAACTGTTGATTGCAGAATCGGTCGTAGTGGGATCAACTAACGCAGCTCCAGTAAAGACTGTTTGTGGTCCAAACACAGTAGCTAAATCAGGCATTATTGGAGAAACATCACCCGTGCTTGATGGATTGAAAGCAGGAATATCAGTACCACTCGTACCAATTGATGGACTCAGAGGCGTAAAAATATCAACGGGAATATTGCTCGTTACACTGAGATTTGGACTTATTGTAGCCAAGGAATTTACCCCAAGTCCGCTATTACTCGTACCCGCGACTGGCGAAAATACCTGAGTAGAAATAGGTGCCGCAATCTGTCCCCCGCGTACACCAGAAATGGATCTTGGTCCTGTTAACAAACTAAAACTCGCATCGGCATGTAAGCTAGCTCGATCATTTAACGTATTTACCTGAGGATTGCTCCTTGGCGTTGGTACGGAAAAAGGAGCGACCTCGAGTATTTGGCTTGCACCATTCAGTACAGGAAGTACAGATGCAGCAGTTGATGAAACAGCACTAGAAGCAGCAAAAGACACATTTGGTGGTGAGTGGAGAGATAGGGAAATGTTAGCAGCTAATGAAGTAATAGGCGTGGCTTGAACTGGAGCAAATGAAGTTCCAGTAACCTGTAGTTCATGGACACCACTCGCTTCAATTTTTGCGGAGCCTGCAGTGTGAGCGCTGGCTCCTTGATAAGTGCTATTAGCTTGACTCTGGCTTAGATTCGAGCTTAGCATCTTATCATGTGCCGAAAATGAAGAGGATGGCGCTCCAACCTTAGGTGATAGCGCCACAACCGACATGATATTTACACCTTAATATTAATGATCGAACCTATCATTTCAGAATCAGTTTCAATCACTTCTGTTGACGCTTCCCCTTGTCTTAATGACTCATTAGCGGTAAGTAATGCCGAGGTTTTATCAGGCTGCGCAACATCTCTTGTAGATTCAGCCGGAGTCGCACTTTGAGTCGGTGTAGGTTTAGCCACATCTATTGTTGCTTGAGTGAGCCCAGATTGAGCACTTTGCAAGCCTTGCAGACCGGATGAATAAGCAGATTGGATTTGCATAACGGTATTCCTGCACGCTGTGATTAATGGGTCAATTATTGACCAATCACCTGCAAAAGTACAGGTTTTATCCGCATTCTCACCATTTATTTATGGTCTTATTTATCCTGTGATCCAATTGGCTTCCCAATCCTTAAATACGGGATTAAAACCCTGCCGTTGCATCTGTTCGATGACTTGCTCGACGCTGCGATCATCGCTTATCTCAAATTGATCGAGTTGACTGTCGGGTGCTTGATAGCCGCCCGGTTGTGTCGAACTACCCGCACTGATTTGAGTAATTCCAAGTGGCAAAAGATTATCCCTCAGCTCAGGGCTTTCCCTTGTCGACATACTGATATCAAGCTGATGATTAAAAAGTCTAAATGCACAAATCATTTGCACTAAACCTAAATCCGATAGCATGACTTTTGGGGTGATCCCGCCAGTACAAGGCCTTAACCTTGGTAGCGAGATACTAAAGCGGGTGCGCCAATAGCGCCGCTCTAAATAGTCGAGATGATATCCCATCATTAACGCATCTAAACGCCAATCATCCAGCCCCAGTAATACCCCAAGACCAATTTTATCAACGCCCGCCGCCGCAACTCTGTCCGGTGTTGCTAAACGATAGGCAAAATCCATTTTTTTACCTCGGGAATGGTGACGAGCATAAGTCTCGGGCTGATAGGTCTCCTGATAAATCATCACAGCATCTAAACCTAGCGCGACTAACTGGCGATAATGGTCCTCACTCATGGGCTGAACCTCCATCGCCACATGGCTAAATTGCTGCTTTACCAATGGCAAAATCTGCTTGAAGTAATCGATACCAACCTTAGTTTCATGCTCACCCGACACCAGTAAAATAGAATCGAACCCCCTATTTTTGATAATGACCATCTCGGCCATCAACTCCTGCTCATTCAAGGTCTTGCGTTTGAGTTTGTTACTCATGCTAAAACCACAGTAATCACATTCATTAGCGCACAGATTCGAGACGTATAGCGGTAAATACATGCCCAGATTCGCGCCAAATCGCTGCCGCGTAAGCGCCGCTGAATGTTGTGCCATGGTTTCGATATAAGGTTCAGCCGCAGGTGATAACAAGGCCAGTAAGCTGCGTAAATCCCCTGCTGGACTCACTAACGCCCGCTCGACATCTTGGGCTGTGCAAGAATACAAATCGAGTAACAGTTTATCCCGTGGAATGTTGGCAAATTCAGCTACAAAATTCATTGGTTTAAAAATTCCGTCAGAGGACTGGTCTGTACCGCGCCCGTTTGTACTCGGCCAAGCCCAGCTTCAAAGGCCCGTCTGCCGCATTGCACCGCCTCCTTAAAGCACTCGGCCATCACTATCGGCGACGCGCTGCTGGCGATAGCTGTGTTAACGAGCACCGCATCGGCGCCCAGCTCCATTGCTCGCGCAGCCTGTGAAGGCGCGCCAATGCCGGCATCGATCACCACTGGCACCCGCGCCTGCTCTATGATGATTTTTAAAAAGCTTTCAGTGACTAAACCTTGATTACTGCCAATCGGACTCGCCAGTGGCATAACAGCAGCGCAGCCCACTTCTTCCAAGCGGCGACAGAGCACAGGATCGGCATGCACGTAGGGCAACACGATAAAGCCTTTCTCACAGAGGATTCTGGCCGCCTCTAAGGTTTCAATCGCATCGGGCATTAGGTACTTAGGGTCTGGATGGATTTCGAGCTTAATCCAATGAGTTCCCAGCATTTCACGGGCAAGCTCAGCCGCAAACACCGCTTCCTTGGCGTTTCTCGCCCCAGAAGTATTAGGCAATAGCTGTACACCCGCTTGACGTAACGGCGTGAGCAAATCATCTAGTCCCATTTTGAAATCAATTCGTTTCATCGCAACTGTGACTAACTGCGATTTTGAAGCCGTTATCGCCTCGATCATCACTTGGCTATTACTGAACTTTCCCGTCCCAGTAAATAAACGCGACTCAAACTCCACATCGGCAATCGTTAACATATTAGCCTCCCGCCACTGCTGAAAAAAGTTCTAATTTATCTTCATGTTGGCAGAGAATAGATTGCCAGCGATTGCGCGGAACGACCTCAGCATTCAATACGATAGCAACCGAATCGAGGGCAATATTTTGTGCGAGGATCACAGCCTCGAGTGACGTCGGTTCAGATAACGACTGCGGGATATTGTTTATGTGAATTAAAATCACGTCAAACCTCCATACTTTATAGTTTGCTAGGCTTATCGGATGATGAACGAACCTCTTTTGGACCACACACGTCACAGTGGGGATCCCGCGTTAATGCAGCCGCTGTCCATGAAAGCGATTTAGCGTCGAAGCGCCAAAAACGCCCCAACAGGCCATTTTTCGGTTCATCACCACCGCTATCCACACTCAGCAAGAGTTGCATGGCCACCAAAGATTGCATTGACGCCATCACGCCCACGCTGGGGCCGAGTACACCTTGGGTACTGCAACTCTGCGACACTCTCGTCTGTGCGGGGAAAATACAGTGATAGCAACCACCAGAGGGGAGCTGCATTTGATCGACCGCAAACAATTGGCCGCTAAATGCTGTGATTGACGCACTAACTAAAGGCAAAGTAGCTTCGATACAGCAGCGATTAATGGATTGGCGAGTCGCAAAGTTATCGGTGCAGTCAAGCACGAGCACTCTTTTACCCTGTTGTTTTAATTGTAAAACCTCAGCGAAGTGATGAGCTGATGTCTCAGCACTAAATACTGTTTCATGGGCAGTAACAGTGCACTGCGGCGCTAAGCCTTTGAGCTTTTGCTTGGCAACTCGCGCCTTATTGAGTCCAATGTCGGCATCGTTGAATAGCAATTGTCTTGGTAGATTCGATACTTCAACCTTATCCATGTCGATTAAGGTCAAGTTGCCAATGCCTGCACAGGCCAGATACTGCGCCGCCAATTGCCCTAAACCGCCAAGCCCTACAATAACAACGCTGGCGTCGGCCAGTAGTAATTGTCCGGCCTCACCCACTTCTGGCAATAAGACTTGCCGAGAATAACGGATGAAATTGGCATCACTTAGTGTATGAGCGCTTTGTGTACCGTCGCAAAGAACCTCTGCGTGAGCAAGCGGTTGGTTTTTACTCATGCTTAGCAACCTCATGCTTTACAGCCAGTTCTTCAGACAAGCTACATTGCTCCCAAGCTTGGCTCAGCTCTGCAAACGCTGCGACTGGATCCTTAGCTTTCGTTATTGCGCGCACCACAGCAATATTGCCCACCCCAGTGGCTTTCACCTTTGCCAGATTATCTAAGTCGATGCCGCCAATGGCGACCAAGGGATAATGGTCTTGGAGTAACGCCACATAGTGCTTAAGTTTTGCGAGCCCTTGGGGCGCTGAAGGCATTTGCTTCGTCGTGGTTGGGAATATATGCCCAAGCGCTATGTAGGATGGCGAGTATTGATGCGCCAATAACAACTCGAAATAACTGTGGGTGGATAGACCTAACGCGAGCCCCGCGGCTTGAATGGCCGCTAAGTCGGTAACGGCGAGATCTTCTTGGCCTAAATGTACCCCAAAGGCATGGTATTTTATCGCTAACTGCCAGTGATCATTGATAAAAAGCTGCGCATTAAAATGCTTACCTAAGGCAATGGCCGTTTGAATTTGTGCTTCTAATTCAGAGCCAACCAACTCAAATTTACCTGACTCAGACTTGCCTAGCGCAGACTTACCTGAATCAGATTCGGCTAACACTGCAGCGGTTGACTCGCTTGAATCGGTTTTTATCCGTAACTGCACGGTTTTAACACCCGCAACTAACAAACTTTCCAGCATGATTAAGTCACTCACCACGGGATAAACACCAAGATCGGCATCGAGCACTTTAAAACCGTGGGATGAGATGCATTGAGCTGGCGTCGAGACTATTCTTACCTGAGCGGTTGCCTGATCTGTTGCAGATAAAGCTGTTGCAACTAAATCACTTCTAACATCAAGGTGTTGGTTGAGTTGATGACTAATAAAATTGCCATCACACAGCCTTATCTTTGCATAGCGGGACAAGTCATTGGGCCACCCCGTGCGGGCCAACGGCCCTGGACCTTGCCCTAAACCAATCGCCGAGCTTAAGCCTTGACTCACATAGGCTTTTGCAACAACCACCGCATCTTGCAATACAAAACCCTGCGCTAACACGGCGGCAATGGCCGATGACAAAGTACAGCCGCTACCATGGTTATGACGAGTATTAACCCGCGGGCTTGCCAACCAGAAACGCCCATTTTGATGCAGCTCAGAGCTAGCGCGTACTTGATGGCAAACCAGATAATCCTCAGCAAGCCCATGATCCCAGCCGTTGCTATCGAGAGTGCTAACATTAACGTTAGCCTGAGTTTGAGCATGAGTGTTATCGTGAGTTTTAGCATGAGTATCATCAAGAATATCAGTGCTACCACTCACATCGCCCCCTTTAGCGAGCACACTGCAATCTAAACTCTGGGATAAAGCCTGTGCTGCAGCAGCGAATTGTGCTTTCGTTGAAACATCACTGTGAGTTAACCGCCCAAGTTCAAGCACATTGGGCGTGATAAGTTCGATTAAGCCTTTGAAAGGATTAAAATCTAAGGCTGATTTGGCCGTATTTTTTATATCCTGACAGTTATCTACTGCTAATGCATCGCCACAACTGGCGACCATCACAGGATCGACAATCACAGGCACAGATGGATAGTGGATTTTAAAACTCGCGATCCAATCTGCCAATAATACGACTTGAGATTGATCCGCCAATAAGCCGATTTTGATTGCTTTGGGTGGCAAGTCTGACAGTAAAGTGGTCAACTGAGCCATTAACATCGCCGCTGATACGGGCTCGACTAAAGTGACCGCCACTGAGCTTTGCGCCGTCACTGTGGTGATCACGCTGCAACCGTGGCAGCCCAAATCCTGAATCGTGGCCAAGTCCGCCTGAATACCGGCACCGCCGCCGCTGTCTGAACCGGCTATAGTCCAGACAAACGCGGGGCACTCGGTATTCATGGGCAATTTCCCCCCATGAATACCCAGCATCATTAGGCTTCCTCAGCTTCGGCGACGAGCTTGTCTTTAACGTGATAAATCTCGGCGCCCGAGGCAGCAAATTGTGCCGATTTTAGCGCCATTGCCGCTTCCAACTCCTGCGGCGTCTTGATTGTGACTTGCATAGCTTGGGCAGCCGCTTCAACTTGCTCCGCCTTCGCTTGTGCCGCCTCTAAGCCAGCGGCATAGGCGCGAACATCTTGGGTGATTTTCATCGAACAAAATTTAGGGCCGCACATAGAGCAAAAATGCGCGACTTTAGCGGATTCCTGCGGTAAAGATTCATCGTGGTAAGCGCGCGCGGTTTCAGGATCGAGTCCTAAGTTATATTGATCTTCCCAGCGGAATTCGAACCGCGCCTTTGCCAGCGCATTATCACGAATTTGCGCACTCGGATGACCTTTGGCCACATCGGCGGCGTGGGCAGCAATCTTATAAGCAATCAAACCTTGCTTAACATCTTGTTTATTCGGTAATCCTAAGTGTTCTTTTGGCGTGACATAACACAACATAGCGCAGCCGTACCAAGCGATCATGGCCGCGCCTATGCCGGAGGTGAAATGATCATACCCAGGTGCGATATCGGTGATTTGCGGGCCAAGCGTGTAAAACGGCGCTTCATCGCAGTGAGCTAACTGCTTGTCCATGTTCTCTTTAATGAGCTGCATCGGGATATGTCCCGGCCCTTCGATAATGGTTTGTACGTCGTATTCCCACGCGATTTTGACTAGCTCACCTAAGGTTTCAAGCTCTGCAAACTGGGCAGCATCATTGGCGTCGGCAATCGATCCGGGACGCATACCGTCGCCTAAAGACAGGGATACATCGTAGGCGACGCAAAGCTCACAGATCTCACGAAAATGGCTGTAGAGGAAGTTTTCCTTGTGATGACTCAGGCACCATTTGGCCATAATTGAACCGCCGCGAGAAACGATCCCAGTAACACGTTTAGCCGTCATCGGCACATAACGCAGCAGCACACCAGCATGAATAGTAAAGTAATCAACACCTTGCTCAGCTTGTTCAATCAAGGTATCGCGGAACACTTCCCAGGTTAAATCCTCTGCCACGCCGTTCACTTTCTCCAGCGCTTGATAAATCGGCACTGTGCCAATGGGCACTGGCGAGTTACGGATGATCCACTCGCGGGTTTCGTGGATATAACGACCCGTGGATAAATCCATGACAGTATCCGCGCCCCAACGGGTAGACCAGACGAGCTTTTCTACTTCTTCCTCGATGGAAGACGTCACCGCAGAATTACCGATATTGGCGTTCACTTTCACCAGAAAATTACGCCCGATGATCATAGGTTCGGCTTCGGGATGGTTAATATTCAGCGGAATAATCGCGCGGCCACGGGCAACTTCGGCGCGGACAAATTCGGCGGTAATCGGTTCACCAACTAAGGCACCAAAGGCTTCGCCCTTGGCTTTACGATTGAGGATTTCATCCTGTACTTGCGCAAGTGCCATATTCTCACGGATCGCCACATATTCCATTTCGGGAGTGATAATCCCTTGACGGGCATAGTGTAATTGACTGACGCGTTTGCCCTGCAGCGCTCTGCGTGGGCGGACAATCGCACTCGAACCTGCCTCAAAACGCAGATGGTCTAAACCGTCATCGGCGAGCCTTTGTTGGGTAAAATCCGATGTAGCGCAGGGTAATTGCTCTGTATCGTTGCGGGCTAGGATCCAGTTTTGTCTTAATTTACCAAGGCCGAGGCGCACATTGATGTCGGCCTCAGGATCGGAATAAGGTCCGGCGCAATCATACACGCGGATTGGCGGATTTTTTTCCATGATAGGCGCATCATCTGTACCGCCCACCAGCGTATCCGTCTGCATAATTTGTCGCATACCAACGCGAATATCGGCACTAGAGCCTTCGAGGTAAATCTTTTGTGAATTAGGATGTTGCAGTGGCGCTAACGTATCAATAAAGGCTTGGGCCTGCGCACGGGTTTCGCGGCGACTCGGCGCCTTAGGCACGATTGATTGACTAGACTCAGCCGATTTATTAGCCACTGTCGATTTATTAGGGATTGTCGATTCTGGCGCTGTGATTTCTATAGCATTGGCAGCTACAGCTGGGTTTGGGTTTGAACTGGACATAAGCAATCTCACGTTAAAAAATGGAGTTGCTTGTCTGGAGAATTGAGTTGTTGATAGCTGGGCATGGCAATCAATTTTTGTGGCCAACACTGGCTTCAAAAATTGAGTTACCCTGCTCAATAACAATTAAATCTCAACATTAAGGCTTAAAACACTGCTGAGTTAACAGGTGTTCAAGCCGTCTATTTTGGCGATTTAATATGTGTTATTACGCTTGTTTCCTTCGCAGGTTTTAACCTGATCAGGTTCAACGGATCCCGAATAAACGGTCTCAGCCAAGAGGCACTCCGACAAGATGAGTGCGCAGTATAGACAGAAGCGGCAGCAACAAACAAGGAAAAAAGCAATTAAAAACCTTAACTACCAATCCAAAATAAAGATTCATAATTCATTGTTTTTAATTGATTAAATTAAATAAAACTAAAAAAGTTATAACTAGCATGAAAATAGATCATAAAAGAAAGTCACTATTTATGGGGTTTGAGCATCATTTTATTTAATTGAGATTGAATGGCATCATCAATAGCTTGATTGATTTTTTTGCCACTGCAGTCAAATGAGAAGCCTAAATTTTCGGCGTAAGGATTAACTTGAGTGCCGACTTGTACCACGCGATAACAAGTATCTCCTTTACGCACAATACGATTTGGGTCTAAGGGTAAATCTAGACTCGTTGTGCCACCGAAATCATCGGCGTTAGGGACAAATAGCACCTCCATCTCTGGGCTCATTTCACTCATATTCGATTTCCGGGTGAACTTATCGGCCTGTTCAATCACGAGATCATCGAGCGCTTGCTCGCGCTGACGTTCAAAATATTGCTGCGTGAATAAACTCATGCTTGAGCTTGTCGCTATTGTGCTCTCACCTTCTGCTGCGGGCGAGCTCTTAGCGCCAAGCTGCGGCTTTATTTCTGTGGTATCAAGCGTATTAGTTGGTTTTTTTGCCATCGCTTCAGTGGGTTGAACTTCACTTGGGGCAATTGATTGAGTTTTCTTTAATTGAGATTGGCTCGATTGAGTGATGTCCGGTTTAACCGTATCTGGGTTTGCTTTTTCCGACTCTACTTTTTCAGAGACGGCCTTTTCGGGTGCTATTGTTTCAGGCATGACCTTTTCAAGTATTGGCAGAGGCTTCACTTGAGTTTGAGGTGTGGGAACAATTGTAGGCGTAACAGAATTTGTCGCTTCAGTCTTATCCTCGGCCTTGATCTCAGTTTCGGACTCTGAGGTTTCGGCTTTCTCTACCGCGGGAGCATAAATAAAGTAAGCCTTGATCGCTGCCACTTTAGGGCCACGGCTTTCTATTTCCTTCAATCCAAAGGGATTTAGCTGCGGACGCCACAAAATGCAGATAAGTAAAAATAAACACACATGCACTAAGAGTACGAAAAATAACAGACTTAATTCTTTGAAATATGGCTGACGAGCACGCAAAACTGATCTCGTACCCAATCCCTGAGCACTAGTTTGTATTGTCCTAGACAGTTCAGGTTTGGATTCAGACTCAGGAACCAATTTATGTTGATGTTGATGTTTAGCACGGATTTCTTGCAGTACTAAATCTTGGGCTTGCTCTTGGTCTATAGCTTGGGTGTCATGCTTAGAGGCTGAATGACCTGCATCGCTATTGAACGCTAATGTCTCCGCATTAGTGGTAAAAACAGGCGTTTGAGCAGCATCCAGTTCACCGAGGTGATGATCAAATGCGATAAAAGTCTCACCTTCTGGCGATGTGGCCGAAATCAGCAAAGCACTATCGACATCATCTCCAATCGCTATCGCTGTAGGAGATGCTGTCAATAAAGGCGCGGCCTTGGGTTGATGTTGAAAAGGCAAAATCCATCCTTAGGTTTTGTATAGTATCCATTGATTTCAATGATGCTTAACGTGGAACGATTACACTCTAATTCAATATCAATCCAATATCGGGTTGGTGAATATTGAAAGCGAATTATCTATTGATTGCATTTACTTACGAGTGCTCAACGCAGATTAGAGGAGGCAAACAGAGCAAAGTTCAATGCGAATGCAACCTGCTACAAGCACAGTACTTTACGCCAGTGCTTGATAAGTCACTTGCCAGTTAAGACAAATAAGGCTGGGAATTGGGATCATAATCGCGCTAAATTGAATGTTAAATCTCACGTCTTGAAGCGAGTAGCATCATCAATGCGATGCACTGATGGGAGTGCAAGACGGCGTTAAAAATCTAAAAGATGAAAAATAGAAGCCAACCATAAATTTAAGCTTACAAGTGTACGCTTAAATATGGTGATTTATTTTTCTAACTGATAGACTCAGTCATTATCGTTTACGAGTGTGTATCTACCATGTCGAGTCAAAGTGTTACCGAACAGCCAAACACAGTTAAAAACCCGGTAAAATCTGGACCATATAGTATCAAAGAAGAGATCGCTAACAGTGTATCCCATGGCCTAGGTGTCATTGCGGGGATTGTGGCATTGGTGCTCATGCTGCTTAAAGGTCAAGATCACCTAACGCCAATTCAACTTACGGGCGTAACCATTTATGGTGCGAGCATCATAGTGCTTTTCCTATGCTCGACGTTATATCACAGCGTTAGCCATTCAGGCTGGAAACATAAACTGAAGATCGCCGATCACTGCGCTATTTACTGTTTAATTGCAGGAACTTACACACCTTTGATGCTGATAAGCTTACAAGGCACGCAGTCGATAGTGATTTTAACGGCTATTTGGTCGCTTGCAATTGGTGGGATCCTATTTAAGACACTGTTTATTCACAAATTCAAAAAGTTAAGCTTAGTCTTGTATCTCGCTATGGGCTGGCTATGTGTCACTGTGATGGGCGATTTAACGGCGGCGATGTCAGAGGTAGGCTTTAATCTATTGATCTTAGGCGGGTTATTTTACACCTTAGGGGTTGTATTCTACGTCGGTAAACGCATTCCATTCAATCATGCCATTTGGCATTTGTTTGTGCTCGGCGGTGCCATGAGCCACTTTCTGTGTATTTATCTGACTGTTATTTAAATGATTATGATTTAACTGATGGTGATTTAACTGATGGTAATATAACTGGCTCTGATTTAAATGACTGTGACTTAACAGATGGTGATTCAGCTGACGGTGATTTATCTATGGGTCAAAGCTAAAAGTCGTTAATTATCTATTCATGCACTTCCTCGAACACTCTCTCAAACACTGCAATCAAGTACGGCTATTCAATTCAGTAAACAGCGACGCTAATAGCGTCGCTTGTTCTGCTCTGCCACACTGGCGCCAAAGCGCAATAATACATTCTGCGGTACACAACCCCCCTTCTTGCTGATTACGCCGCAATATAAAGGCGGATTCAGGCATAAGTGGCGGCAAACTGACTCGTGCGGCTGTTTTGAGATAGGGACTCTGGCGCAGCATCTTACGCGCCTCCTGCCAGGTCGCATCTAAAATCACCACTTGGCTCGGCATTCGTTGTGCTGCTATGACTGTAGATTGTGCAGGCGCTAACAAGGCTTGGGCGTTCGAGAGCACTGGCTCAGCTAAAACCGTATCTAAGGCATTATGATCAATGGGCCCAGTGTGCTCAGTATCACTTGCTGGAAACAACAGTTTAGCCTGCTGCGATGCCAACATAGCCACTAAATCGTTATCAGGTGCCGTTCTCGACCAGACGATGCTTTTCACCTCTTCAGGGAATGCGGCTAACGCGAGTTGGCCAGTATTCGTTTTGCGGGTTAACTCGCGCTCGTGGGTCAATAAAATAATCTGCATTGCCTTCCTTGCTGCGGCAAAAGAGTGAGAAATAGCCTTAAACATCCACAGACTCAGGCACAGACTCGAAGCATATCCGCTTAAAAGATCAGGTTAAAATAACGGTGTTCAATCGCCAACAAGCCAAGCCAACTAAGTTTGACGTGAAATAAAATCATAGATTAAAGTTATGATTTAAAAATGGTAAAATTTAAAAACATTCCAATACTATCTGTTTTAGCAGAAAAGTTTCACGCTCTATTGATTGGCCTTTATGGGGATGATTGCGCTGAATATCTTCGTTATGGGCGATAGCTTGATGAATATTAAGCCATTCAGGCCGCATGCCATTTTTAATCTCATGGGCTTCTAATCGAGTCTCACCTAAACCACGCTCACCCAGTGTGATGTCAATACGGCATACATAACAGAATGACTCCATGTGCACTACATTCGCTCCTTCACGGTACCAAGGTCGAAACTCTTCATAGCGACCAAAGGGCGCTAACACTTGAATGTCTAAGGCACCGGTTTCTTCCTGAAGCTCGCGGATCAGTCCATCTTCGAGACTCTCGCCATCATCAATTCCGCCTCCGGGTAAGCTGTAGTCGCGGTATTTTTGGGTATAAAGTAGCAAAATGTCTTCACCCGATAACACTATCGCGCGGGCAGCTCTGCGATAAAAAACGCGTGCCGTCTGTAGGTTAACCGCAGGATCTTGGGTAGTTCTCAATAAACGCATCGTCGTAGCCATTTGCCGAAAAGGAGTCGAAGCATAAACGAAAATGCGCCAAATGCAGATCAAAAACTGTAGCAGAGGCAGTAATCACACTCAGTCCCGTCCGAGTGATTGATAGGTTTTAGCGATTAGACTATTGATTATTAACGGGTTAAAATAAAATCATTTTACACATGATTTTAAGATCGCGATGCATCATCTTTTTCGCCTGATTCTCATCTTTAGTGCTCACGTAATGCCTAAACGGCAAAATGCTCAAGAGCATTCAAACTCACAATGCTCACTCAAGAGCTGGGCCAATTGCTGCTGATAGGCATCAATAATCTCTGGTGTTTGCTTGTGCGCCGGCATGCGTTGGTAATGGCCAATCACCTGAGACAGATAACGCTGCGCTCGCGGCAAACTTGCTTCATCTAACGTCTGCCACATTAACGACCCCGTAGCAGTGATAGGCAGACCATTTGGAGCTGCGATTGTACTGACATGGAGGATTTCGTAGAAACGTTGATTCTCTTCCAATAAGTGTTCCGACTTAAGCCCTAGCCCTAAGGCCGAAAGTGATTGCCTGACATAGTAATTATGATGCACGGGACACAAAATAAACTCGAGGTGCCGCAGTGGGTGTTGAGCTAAAATTGCCCGCACTAATTCCACCAGCAATTCACCACCCACGCCAGCGATGATAATCAACTGATTATCTTTGTCACTGGTTTGCTCGAGCGGTAAAGCCGTGACATCGAGGCAATGCACTTGCCACTGACTATGACGACTTAAATTAGGGTCTATGTCTAGGTTTAAGTGAGGGTCTATGTCCGGGTTTAAGTTTGGATCTAAGTGTGAATTAAGGCCTGATATGTCAGCGGGAAAGAAACGCTGCAACCGCAGTTCAAGCGCCTGCATTAGCGAAGGCACACAATCGACAAAATGCACTTGGCGAGCAACATTCCTTTTTAACAACAGCATACCGAGCAAACCATGATCGCAGCAGCAATCCCAAATATGATCATAATGACCAGTGATCATGCAGTCTATCTGTTGTAAACGTTGGCTAATTTTCACAGTTTGACCTTACTGCTGCGGCTTTTAATGCTGTTAATCCCACTATAATCGCACTTTGCCCCGCACTTTTAAGAAAAAAGAAAGCGCGCAGTTTACCCGAGTCAAAAGCAAACCACATCTTTTGTTCGTGCCCTCGCAGTACTTCTCGTCAAGTCTGTCACGCCACGCCTTAATATGGTGAATACGTATGCAGGCCGTTGCGGTTAAAAAGCCATCGCCACTAGTATGCAGTGAGTCACATTCATTATAAAAACAAGGATCAAGGAATGTTCATCAAGACCAACCCTATTCAGTTTACTCGCAGCGACTTAACTGCCCGTCACTTAACAGACAGCCACTTAACAAACAGCCACACTCGCCAGAGCTCATCGTACCAAAAGCTATCGCAAGCGCTATTAAGCCCTACAGCCCTCGCCCTTGCGGTCACGAGTCTTTTTAGTGCCAACGTATTTGCCAAAACCGTTACCGTCAGCTCACCCAACCAACAAATTCAAATCAGCTTGAGTGATGATACCGGCCGCCCCGAATATAAAATTGATTTTCGCGGTAAAACAGTCATAGAACCGAGCCGCTTAGGCTTAGTTTTTCAATCCCTTGGCGAACTCGGTCAAGGATTACAGATAAAAAGCAGCGATAAAAAAAGTGCTGATGAAAAGTGGCAACAACTTTGGGGCGAACAGGAATGGATCCGCGATCAACACAATCAACTGACTGCTGTATTAAGTAATGGCAAGGTGCAACTCGAAATCGAATTTAAAGCCTTTGACGATGGGATTGGCTTTCGCTATCACTTAGCCCCACAAGCTGCCCTGCCCGCCAATTCGCCGCTATTAATCACTAACGAGTTAACCGAGTTCAATGTCGGCAATAGCGCTAAAGCCACAGCATGGTGGATCCCTGCCCGCGGCTGGAATCGCTACGAATATTTATATCGCACCACAGCGCTTAAAGACGTCGATAGAGCCCATACCCCCTTCACCTTTAAACTCGCAGACGGTACGCACTTAAGTATCCACGAAGCCGCCTTGGTGGACTTTGCCGCCATGACCTTAGATCAACAGCGCGATGGCAAACTTAAGGCCGATCTCACGCCTTGGTCCGACGGTATTCGCGTCAAAACCCAAGTGGGTTTTTATACGCCGTGGCGCACCATTCAAATTGCCGACAAAGCAGCTGGGCTGCTCAATTCACACCTCATCCTAAACCTCAATGAACCCAATAAACTCGGCGATGTTACTTGGGTAAAACCAGGGAAATACGTCGGTATTTGGTGGGGAATGCACTTAAACGAAAATACCTGGGGCTCGGGCCCAACCCATGGCGCAACCACCCGTGAAACAAAACGTTATATGGATTTCGCCGCTAAATATCAGTTTGATGGTGTACTGGTAGAAGGTTGGAATGAAGGTTGGGACGGCGACTGGTTTCACAACGGCGATCAATTTAGCTTTACCAAGGCCTATGCTGATTTCGATCTGCCCGCCATCACAGCATACGGGGCAAAACAAAATGTACGTTTAATCGGCCACCATGAAACCGCAGGTTCAGTCACACATTATCGCGAGCAAATGGCAGATGCCTTCGCCCTGTATGAGCAGCACGGTGTTACTCAAGTCAAGACAGGCTATGTCGCCGATGGTGGCCAAATCAAGCGCATCGATGACAAAGGCATTACCCGTCACGAGTGGCACGACGGCCAGTTTATGGTCGGTGAGTATTTGCACAATGTCACTGAAGCAGCGAAACACCATATCAGTATCAATACCCACGAGCCGATTAAAGACACAGGCCTGCGCCGAACCTATCCGAACTGGATCTCCCGCGAAGGTGCCCGCGGCCAAGAGTATAATGCTTGGGGTAGCCCACCAAACAGCCCTGAACACACGGCCATGTTACCCTTTACCCGCATGCTTGCGGGTCCAATGGACTTTACCCCGGGAATTTTTGACTTAGCGCCCAAGGGGTTGGATGCTGAAAATCGTGTGCAAACCACATTGACCAAACAGCTCGCCTTGTACGTTGTGCTCTATAGCCCAATCCAAATGGCAGCGGATCTGCCGCGCAATTATGAAAAGCACTTAGATGCCTTCCAATTTATCCGCGATGTGCCCACAGATTGGTATCAAAGTGTCGCGCTGGCCGGTGAAGTCGGTGACTATGTGGTCTTTGCTCGCCAAGCGAAGGATCAAGGTGATTGGTACTTAGGCGCACTCACGGATGAAACCGCACGCAAGGTCACGGTCAAACTGGATTTCCTCTCCCCGAATAAACGTTATCAAGCACAAATTTACCGCGATGGTTCAAAGGCCGATTGGAAAACCAATCCCTATGATTATGTGATTGAAACCAAAGAGGTGAGTGCTAAAGATAGCCTAAACCTCACACTCGCCAGCAGTGGCGGCACGGCAATCAGATTCAAAGTGCTTTAGGTTTAGTTTTTTAAAGTCAGTGCGTTAACAACGTGTTTAAGCGAGTGTGAAATACAGAGTAAAAAACAGAAAGTCACCAAGGATGTACCTTGTCCTTGGTGACTTTTTATTGCCAGATAGCACCTGTTTATCCCAATACAAAACGTAAAAGTTAATCTCCCCTTGAAGCGTCTTAGCTGATGTTGGCGTAAATTCAGTTCGTGCCCATTGACCGACAAATCGGTATAAATCGAATAAACAGGCTATAAATGCCCTCGCAAACTCACCATAATTGTAGACAGACCATGCCAGTACAAGGCAAATGCGTACAAGCAACACAGGTGCAAAAATGCCTCAGCTCAGTTAGATTAATCTGACCTTCCTTTACTTGCTTATGGTGCTCAGCTTGCGATATCGGGCAAATTTATTAGAAATGCGCAGCTTTAAACGTTTCGAAACTGAACTCGCGCACTTAGGCTTTAGCCATTTTAAACCCTTAGCGCCACTTCGCCCTTGGGTGCAGCGCTACTTTCATTTGCGCGTTGCGACTGATTTACCGCAGAGCATTGAACAGACATTTTACCCAGACGGCGGCACTAGCCTGCATTTCTATTTCCCAACGCTAACTCAAACGCTCAGCGGCGATGAACCTCAAGTGTTATTTCATTGTGGTCAGAGCCGACATTCCCACGCCTTTTTACCAGGAATCGAGCTGATGACAGTTCGTTTTCACCCCGGCGGCGCGTTTCATTTACTCGGCATTGAACTGCAAGATATTATGTCTACTTCATCAATGAAGGCTATTGATGCGACGCAATTGCAGCTAACAGGATTGGATCAACTGCTATCGCAACTGGCGGAAACCAATCTGCCAGCCCAACGCGTCGCTCTACTTGAGCACTGGTTATTGCAGCTCAACCAGCGGCAATGTGATGTGGCCTTATCTCGACATAAAAGCGCTATGATTAGCTTAGTGCAGGCGAGTTTACCAAAGCTTACTCAAACCCAAGCCAGTTTAGAGGATTTCTATAGGCAACTGCCCTTAAGCCGCCGTCAATTTGAACGAAGATTTAAACAAGAAACCGGATTGTCACCCGCGCAGTTACTGCAATTAAACAGAGTCAAAATCGCCCGCAATTTACTCAGCCAATCACCTAACCTCAGCCTAGTGCAGGTCGCATTCGATTGCGGATTTTACGATCAAGCCCATCTACATCAACACTTTGTACGGGTGACACAGCAAACACCAGGACAATACAAAAAGCGTAAAATGTCGCAAATATCCAATCCTACGTCGCGCTAACCGCTTAGATTGAAGCCTCAGCTTATAGGAGGTTTTTATGTCAGAACGTATACCACGCCAGCAAATTTACCAGCTACAACCCACACTCGCTAACGCACTGCTCAGCTTAGACAAAGCAGCCGGCGACTCCCACTTTTCGCCATTACTGGTGCATTTAGTCAAGCTTAGAGCATCGCAACTCAATGGCTGCGCGTTTTGTCAGCGAATGCACGCCGAGGAAGCCAGAAGCGACGGTGAAGAACAGCTGCGTTTAGATTTACTTGCCGCTTGGCAGGAGGTCGATGGAATCTTTAATGAACGGGAACGTGCAGCGCTGCTATGGACAGAAATCTTAACCCAAGTTGCTACTGCCCCCGTGCATGACAGTCAATATTCGGCGCTTGCAGAGCATTATTCCGAGAAAGAAATTGTCGACCTCACCAGCTTAATCATTGCCATTAATGGCTGGAACCGCGTCGCGATTGCCTTCCACTTGCAACCCATCTAACGGCAAATAAACAGGGCACCGAATCGGGTGCCCTGCTTGTTAATATCACTATGTAGTTCTTATCACTATACCATTTGTATAACTAACTTAATGTCAGTGCCACTATTTTAAGTGGATGATTGTCATCGAACGAAGGGAAATCCTCATGGGGATCGAGCCAAGTGTGCGTAGTGACTGTACGACCTTGTTTTTCAACGCAGCGCACTAAACTGTCAAACCATGCTTGACGCTCGACTTTCGCCACATTGTTACAGCAAACGATAGTGCCACCGACTTTGGTCGCCATTAATGCGGGCTTGAACAAACCTTGATAATCATTGACCAAATCGACAATACCAAAAGCACTCTTGGCATAACGCGGCGGATCGAGGAACACCAGATCAAACTGGGTTTGCGCCAATTTGGGATAACTCGGTAATTTTTGATTGCGGCGCCCTCCCACACTCAAGCCTGCCAATTGGCGCAATGCCGGAAACGCATCACTCTGCACAAACTCACATACATTCGACACCTGATTTAACGCCGCATTCGCTTTGCCCGTCGCTAAAGCAAAGGAAGAAAAATCAACATTCATCACCTGAGTCGCGCCGCCGATAGCTGCCGCAGTACCAATGCCGCAGGTGTAGGAAAACAAATTCAACACAGTTTTATCTTGGCTGTGTGCCCGCACATATTCGCGGCCAATACGCATATCGAGGAATAACAGCGGATCTTGTCCTTCGTGGCGCAGTTTAGTGCTGAACTTGATGCCATTTTCCTGCATTACTCGCTCAGAACTCGCAATCTCTGTCAGTGCGGGTGATAAGGCATTCAATACACGGGAATGGCCTAAAGAACGATCGTTATACACAATCGGCAAATCGGCCTGTTGCAACAAAACAGTGCCGACATCAACCAACTCTTCGTCGGTTAAGGTTTGA
This sequence comes from Shewanella sp. NKUCC06_TVS, assembly GCF_019345515.1. Taxonomy (NCBI): domain Bacteria; kingdom Pseudomonadati; phylum Pseudomonadota; class Gammaproteobacteria; order Alteromonadales; family Shewanellaceae; genus Shewanella; species Shewanella sp. NKUCC06_TVS. The sequence goes on from NZ_JAHKQX010000005.1 coordinate 270,914, forward strand.
TGAAAACTCTGCACTAACCAAACATCGCCGTAGCGATCGACATTCAAGCCACTCACGCCTTCGACTGTGCCATGGAACACCCGAAAACAATCGGTTTGATCCTGTTCTGCTTGTTGTAAAAAATCATGGCGTTTCGCCAGAGCCGTCGATAACAGCGTTTGAATAGACATAAAAAGCGGGACTCGCGCAGCGGAAACCTGCGTAAGGTTTCAAGAGGGAAAACGGCATAATACCAAACTAGGTCGCAGAATATCGGAAAAGTTCGCCCCGAAAACAGCATAAACACCGACTAACACCCAAATGGGGGGAACTCTATGTCCACCAACCCGCCAAGCCTGTCATAACCAAGTGCACGGAATAATTTTCAAACAAAGATGTAGGTTAAATCACTTCAAGCAACGGCTCTAACCCTGGCGCCGTTTTAGTCGGCACAAACTCTATCACCTCAAACTCAGCGACATCGGCAATACAGAAAGGATCTTGCTGCAAAATAGCCTCTAGCGCCGCGCGACTTTCAGCCTTGGCGAGGATGACGCCACCGGTACGTGGCACTTTGCGACCCGAGGCGACAAAAGTCCCTGCGGCATAATACTGATCAAGATAAGCAATATGGGCGGCTAAATGTAACTCCACTTCTGCAATTGGCTTTTTATAGGTAAGCGAGACAACAAACATAGGGATCCTTTAATCAACTGAAAAAATTTAAAATAATCGAACGAAAAACACTTAATCTGGCGATCATCATAAGCTAAGTACCTATCTGATCCCACCATATCTAGGCTGGCTATTATCATAGTGCAGAGTGCGCGACTTTCGAGTCAAGCTATCGGCATCCGTACTGGATATTTATTGCATGCTGACTCTTATTAAGTGCATTGAACTCGCCGTCAGTTATGCTGCGGTTGATTTTATCACTCAGTTAACATCCGCAATAACAATACCCTTTTTTCTGAAAAATAATGCAATGACTGATCATCAAGTATTCTAACAAGATTAGAGAGTTATTTGAGCATTCCAGCAAGCCTATAACTATTGATAAACCGTCTAGATGCGTTACGCCTATGTTTCCACCCAGTTACTAAGCCATGATGAATACGTATGTAAGTAGTTGTGCAAAAATCAACGCCGAGGCTACTATAAATCCGCTCGTTTCACCCTCTGCTTGTGGGGTTTGAAATCTGTGAGGTCGTTTCTGATAGGGTTATATACAAGGATTGCTATCAGGCTTAAGTTCTTTCTGCTGACTGGCTTTAGGCCACTCACTTGGGCTAACCCCTTTGAATTAAGGTGTTAGCCCAAATTTGAAATGAATTTATCGGCGAATATGCTTCTGAGGGAGGAGTATATTCGCCATTTTTTCACAGAGTACACTCATTCATGGCATGCGCGAAACTACCATGAATAAGCCATGAATCTGACTCTTAGCTTTTATTGTATGCTCTTGGCTGTGATGAAATAGCTCACCACATAAAAGCAAAGTACAGTGCCAATCCATTGCTAGGCAAAACAATTAAAACAATAAGCACTCAAGGCAGAACGACTGCCGGCAACAGAAAGGAAGTTCAATGTCTTCGAATTACCAGCAAGATCCCCATCAAGCCGCAGCGCCTCAGTTGCCGTATGCCTTCAAGCAACAACCTGAGCTGAGTTTCTGGCAAATTTTTAATATGTGTTTCGGTTTTTTAGGTATTCAATTTGGGTTTGCCCTGCAAAATGCCAACGTCAGCCGCATTTTTCAAACCTTAGGGGCCTCTATCGATGAAATTCCCATACTGTGGATTGCCGCGCCGCTAACGGGTTTATTGGTTCAACCTATTATTGGTTATTTGAGTGATAACACCTGGGGACGCCTTGGCCGTCGCCGCCCCTATTTTTTGATTGGCGCGATTTTTACTACCCTTGCCATTTTTATCATGCCGCACTCGCCTACCCTGTGGATTGCCGCCGGCATGTTATGGATCATGGATGCCTCGATCAACATCGCCATGGAGCCGTTTCGCGCCTTCGTCGGTGACAATTTACCGAAAAGCCAACGTACTCAAGGCTATGCCATGCAAAGCTTTTTCATCGGTATTGGCGCTGTGGTGGCTTCGGCCTTACCCTATATTTTGACTCACGTTTTTGATGTTGCGAATACTGCACCAGCGGGTGAAATTGCCGATTCAGTGCGTTATGCCTTCTATTTTGGCGGCACAGTATTATTGCTCGCCGTCAGTTGGACTGTCGTATCGTCAAGAGAATATTCCCCTGAAGAATTAGCCAGCTTTAACGCAAAACAAGTCGATGCTGAAGATGAAACTTTAGCCCGCACTCGTACCCGCAAGGACTATCAATTTGCCTCCATCGTGTGGATGGGTCTCGGCGCCCTGCTCACCTTCGCTATTTGGGCGCAGGATTTAGATAAACAACTGTATATCTTAAGCTTAGGGATTTTCGCCTTTGGCCCATTACAACTATATTGCGCACTGCGTTTGGGCAATTCACAACCCGCTGAACGCAATAAGCTCGGCATGGTATTTAGCGTGGTCGATGACTTGTTCCATATGCCCAAAGCCATGCATCAACTGGCGATCGTGCAGTTTTTCTCTTGGTTCGCACTGTTTGCCATGTGGATTTACACCACTGCCGCCGTGACGTCTTACCATTTTGGCAGCAGCGATGTGTTGTCCCAAGCTTATAACGACGGCGCAGATTGGGTCGGCGTACTGTTCGCCTCTTACAATGGTTTTGCCGCCATTGCCGCGATTTTTATTCCTATGCTGGCTAAGCGTATTGGCATCAAGCTGACCCACACAGTCAATATGTTCTGTGGTGGTATAGGTTTGATTAGTTTCTTTTTTATTAAAGACCCAAGCCTGTTATGGCTGCCTATGATAGGTGTCGGTATCGCGTGGGCGTCAATTTTATCTGTGCCCTACGCCATGTTGTCGGGCATGTTACCCCCGCAAAAAATGGGCGTTTACATGGGGATTTTTAACTTCTTCATCGTGATCCCGCAGCTTCTTGCCGCCAGTGTGCTGGGTTTAGTGCTCAATGGTCTGTTCGATGGTCAACCTATTTATGCACTGATCACAGGTGGCATCTTGATGATGTGTGCAGGCATTGCCGTATTATTTGTCGACCAAGACATTGTCGAACAAAATACCTCAAATAATCAAAGTGCAGCGATGAACCGCAAGACCCACTCAATCACGAAAGCCACAAGCAAATTAACGAATAAAAGTTAGCTCTTTATAACAGCGATACACATTAGGGGACATGCAGCAATGCATGTTAAGCGCGGTGAATTCGGTCATTTGGCTAATCACAGCAGCATAAAATATCTTTATCAATTCAATCACTATAAAAATAAAACCATTATTTGGGGAGAACGAGATGGAATCGAGTCCTACGCCGCAGCAGGATCTGCACACAAGCCAAAACCGTCACACACAAGCGTTAACAAGACGCAGCCGCCTAGCGCTTGCCGTCGCCGCAAGCCTATTGGGGATAATAGGGTTAGCGGCCTGTTCACCCACGTCGAATTCAGCAACAACTGCCACAAGTGTGAATGCCGCGCCAAGTGTGCAGCGGGTTGCGCCCGGCGCACCGGGTAAAGCACCGACTTGGGCATTTTCGGGTAAAACTGGTATTGGGACGTCTTACGAGCCTTATACCCAAGGTCAATATCAAGATGCCAAGCAAAATCCCATTAGCCGCGTTTGGTTCTCCCTCGCCCAAGGTATTTTAACCGAAACCATGTATGGTCTTATTCACAATGCGCAGCTCAAAGAACTGCAATTTATGATCACGGGGAATGGCTTTGTCGATACCGAAAAAGATAACACCATCAGCAGCATAGAATATTTAGATACAGATGCTAATGGTCGCCCACAATCCCTTGCCTATAAAATTATCAATAAAGATGTTGAAGGTAAGTATCAGATTGAAAAGCATATCTTTACCGATCCAGACCGCGACACTTTGATGATGCGCGTGACCTTTACCGCCTTTGAAGACGGCATTACACCGCATTTGTATGTCAATCCGCATATCGATAACGCGGGCGCCAATGATATCGGCCGCATCGACACTCATACAAAGAATCAGGCGCTGGTGGCCTATACCGCCGCCAAAGACAGTAGCGTAATGACGGTAAAATCCGATCTGAATTTTGTGCAGGCAACCACTGGCTTTGTCGGCGTCTCCGATGGCCTAGCCGATTTGGCCGATAACGGCAAACTCGATACGCCCTATCAAACGACCAGTGCGCAAGATAAATCGACCGTTGGCAATATCGCCTTTACCGCGAGTTACCCTACGCTCATCAAAGCCAAACCCGTCACTTTTAATCTCGCCATCGGTTTTGGTAAAGATGAAGCACAAAGTTTAGCCAATGCCGATGCCAGCTTAGCCGCAGGTTATGATTCTGTGCTCAGCCATTACAATGCAGGCTGGCAGGGTTACCTAAGCTCACTGCCCGCCATCGCTAACATGGCTAACAACACCACAGATAACGGCAAGCTGCTGTATACCAGCGCTATGGTCTTGAAAGCGCAGGAAGATAAAACCTATGCGGGCGCACTGATCGCTTCGCTTTCAAACCCTTGGGGCGATACGGTTTCGGCAGCCGTGCCGAGCACTGGCTATAAAGCAGTATGGCCGCGCGACTTTTACCAATGCGCCATGGCATTCCTCGCCATGGGTGACACACAAACGCCCAAAGTGGCCTTCGAATACCTGAAAAAAGTGCAAGTGACCGAAAAGACGCCCGGCTATACAGGTACGCCAGGTTGGTTCCTGCAAAAGACCCATGTGGATGGCCAAATTGAATGGGTCGGTGTACAGCTCGATCAAACCGCCATGCCTATCATGCTCGGCTGGAAACTCTGGCAAGCGGGCGTACTCACCCCCGATGAGATCAGTCACTGGTATCAAGAGATGCTCAAAGGTGCAGCGGACTTTTTGATCAGCGGCGGTGACGTCAATCTGGATTGGAATCACACCCAAATCACCCCACCTAAAACTCAGCAAGAACGTTGGGAAGAACAAGCGGGTTACTCCCCCTCAACAACGGCTGCCGTGATCGCAGGTCTTGTTGCCGCGAGTGACATCGCCAAAGAAGCCAAAGATCCCGACTCCAGCAGCCGTTATCTTGCCGCCGCAAAAGGTTTAAGTGATAGCTTAGAAAAGCACTTAGTCACCACTCAAGGACTATTGAAGAACAGCGCAGGCGTCAGCGCGCCCTACTATTTACGTTTAAGCCCGAATGGCAAGCCAAACACCAGCGATAAACTGGCGGCAAATAACGGTAAGCAAGGTTTAGATCAGCGTCAGATCCTCGATGGCGGATTTTTAGAACTAGTACGTTATGGCGTGCGCGGTGCAACTGACAAGCTCATCAAGCAAAGCCTTCAATTGATTGATAACACTGAACTTGAACCAAACCTACGCCTTAAATATGAGTTTAGCGCCAAAGATGGCAGCACTATCCCAGGCTTTAGACGTTATGGCAACGACGGCTACGGTGAGGATACGGTTTCTGGCAATAACTACGCAGAATCCGGCAGCAACAGCGCCGATCAACGCGGTCGAATCTGGCCCTTCTTCACCGGCGAGCGCGGTCATTTTGAGCTATCACTCGCCCAAGCAAAAGGTGAGCTAACTGGCAATAACGCGCAGCAAACCAAGCAGCAGTTGATCAACACCTATGTGCAAGGCATGGAAACCTTTGCGAATGCGGGCATGATGTTACCCGAGCAAGCGTGGGACGGTGTCGGCGATGCCACCCGCTATCATTACCAACTCGGACAAGGCACCAACTCTGCCACACCGCTTGCCTGGACCCATGCCGAATACATCAAACTGGTGCGCTCAATGACCGATGGCCAAGTCTGGGATTATTACCCTATCGTCCCAGCGGCATTGAAATGACAAGTTGAAATAGCCAATTAAAATAGCGCATTAGCTTAACGATACTTTGATAAATTGAAGGCTAGAACAGCATCCTAGATGTTGTTCTAGCTTTTTATAGACGGTTTTATGATGCCTGATTTAGCGCCCGCTTTTCATAGGCTTATGCTGCGGGTAATCTTGCGGCGTGCAACCAAATTGCATTTTAAAGGCGGCACTGAAACTGCTGACACTCAAATAACCTAAACTATGGGCCACCATAGTTGTGCTCTCCCCTTGGCTTAAGCTCTCAAGCGAATTTAACAAACGAAACCTTTGCCGCCATTGTCGATAAGTGAGCCCAGTTTCAGCTTTGAATAGTCGCTCAATCGTTCTCACACTCGCGCCGCCCATTTCGGCTAACTCGGTCAGTGAGTAACTCACTTTTGGACGTCGGATCAGCGTTTGGATTAATCGGCTGAGTCTTGGATCTGAGCCAGCGGGTAAATGGGCATCCAGACTGTCCAGAGTTTGAAGCTCATCGATGGCAACCAAACCCAGCCGATGCAGTTGTCCACTGTCCATAAGATGTGAACTTTCACAAAGTTTAAGCACTAATTCGCGCATCAGCGCTGTCATAGTCACCATCACCACTTGCGTATCCTGTGGCCTAACGCCATAGCTAGGGTCAATATAAATATTGCGAGTATGGGCGTGGGTTTCACTGTTCACTTGATGGGGCAAATTGCAAGGGATCCAAACGGCATGGGTTGAGGGGACCACCCAGACGGCATTTTCACTGCGAACACGTAACAAACCTTTGGCGGCCCAAAGTAGCTGACCCCGCGGGTGCGAGTGAGGTTCGATGCCCGCTTCCGCCACCATATTGCGAGTATGGGTCAGCACGGGCCGATTGGCATCTATGATAAACGCCGCATCACTGGGTGTTAACAATGTCGCTTTAGGAACATATTTTGACACATTACCCTCTTAAAACGCCAAACTAAGTCAGCTATCTTAGTAGGCATCTTTTACGTATTCAACCCAATAGGTCGGTAAACATGAAACGTTTTATTGGCGTTAAACAGCTAGCGTTTTTCAGTGCACTGTTGATCGCTACTTTACTTACGCTTTTTCCGCTAAGTCAGCATCCCGCGGTGTTTTCCTACAGCGCAGGCGTAGTGTTAGTGACCTTGATGTTTTGGAGCACAGGTTTCTTCCCGCCCTTTATGGCGGGGTTAATCTTTTTTGCCCTTACCACCATTTTTAAACTCATTGAGCCGAGTATACTTTTCTCCGGATTCGGCTCAACTGCGGTGTGGTTAATCATTTCAGGGTTTGTGATCGGCAGTGCAATCACTCAGTCAGGTTTAAGTCGCAGAATGGCCAGTTTGATTGCCCCAATACTGACCACAAGTTATCCACGCTTAATTGCGGGTTTGGTCTTTAGTGCCGTGCTGCTTGGCTTTGTGATGCCCTCATCCGTTGGCCGTGCAGTGGTACTGGTGCCTATTGGTATGGCGTTAGCCAAGCAAGTCGGTTTTGCTCGTGGTAGCCATGGGCGGATAGGCATTGCGACCGCCTTGGCACTGGCGTGTAACATGCCCAGTTTTGCCGTGTTGCCCGCGAATATTCCCAACATGATATTAGCGGGTTCCAGTGAGAATCTATTCAATATCCACTTTGGTTATACTGAGTATCTCTTATTGCATTTTCCAATCCTTGGTTTACTCAAATCGATATTGATTGTGGCGCTAGTTATCTTCCTATTTCCTGCAAAAATTGATAAAAATCAGCCTGAACGCGTTATTGAAAAAGAAGCTTATAACCTTGGTATGCAAAAGAAAGTTGCACTGTTACTGGCGATTACTTTGCTCTTTTGGGTGACTGACTCGCTGCACGGCATCAACCCCGCTTGGGTAGGATTAACAACGGCTATCTTGTTATTGCTCCCAAAATGGGGAGTGCTTGAGCCTAAGAGTTTTAATAGTTCAGTGGATTTGTCGACCGTCATTTTTGTCGCGGCGGCCTTAGGTCTGGGAGCATTGGTCAATCATTCCGGGCTCGGCACTGCGCTAGGTCAACTGTTCAGTGAATGGTTACCATTGCAGCAAGGGGCATCGTTCCTGAATTTTATGTCGTTATCGTTAATCGCGACGCTAACGGGATTAGTGGCAACGGTTCCTGGTGTACCGACAGTGTTATCCCCCATGGCAGCAGACTTTGCCAATGCAACTGGCTTCTCCACTCCAGCGGTATTAATGACGCAGGTGATCGGTTTTTCAACCGTGATTTTTCCTTATCAGGTTGCTCCTTTGATTTTGGCGATGCAATTATCCCAAGAGCCATTAACTAAATTACTTCGCATCACCTTACCGCTGGTGGCAATAACCATAATTGCGCTCATGCCACTGGATTATTTATGGTGGCTATGGCTAGGTTGGATTAACTAAATTGCGATAACTAAAGCGGGTTAACTAAAGTGCGTTAACTGAATTAAATCTCACTCTTGGCAATATTCAAGCTGGCAAGGGTGCTTTAGAGCAGCCATCATCAATTGCTCAGCACTCGACAACGCTTGGGTCGATAACACAACTCTCCCCACATAAATTCTTTCGATAAGTTTCATTGTTAGACTATACTGTTCATACGCACAGTATATTGTGATTTATTATGATGCTTCTAGGCCGCTTCGCCAAACATACCCAATATCAGCTCTCGTTATTTAGCTCCTTGATTGCCGCAGGATTTCCGTCACCAGCCCAAGACTATGTAGAACAAACATTAGATCTCAATGAGTTATGCATCAAACACCCTGCCGCCACATTTTTTGTCAAAGTCCAAGGGGATTCGATGATCGAAGCGGGGATTTTCTCCGGTGATATTTTGGTGGTGGATCGCTCACTACAGCCAGCCCACGGTGATACCGTTGTCGCAGCGGTGAACGGTGAGTTTACCGTAAAGCAATTACAGCTACGCCCTGTGGTGCAATTGCTACCACGTAATGCCTTATTCTCCCCGATCGCCATCAATGATGAGTCTGAGTTAAACATCTTTGGGGTAGTGACCAACGTGGTGAAAAAGCTCAAATGACGCCCTCACTATTCGCCCTCGTCGATTGCAATAATTTTTATGCCTCCTGTGAGCGGATGTTTAGGCCGGATTTGGTTGGTAAGCCGATTGTGGTGTTATCCAACAATGATGGCTGCGTCGTCGCCCGCTCCGTAGAAGCCAAACAACTTGGCATCAAGATGACGGTGCCTGTATATCAAATAGCAAACCAACTCCGCCAGCATCAGGTTGCGGTATTCTCCTCCAACTATGCACTTACAGTTGGGAATTTTTTTAGATGCTACATGTTGGAATTTTTCATGATAAATAAATTAGACGAAGAGAAGAGAGGTCGTTACAGTTTTACTGTTTGTCTGGATATCTTGAAAAAGTAGATGGATGAACGCGTACCCCTTGGGGCAAGGCTTATCAGTGTGAATAACGGATGATTTAGGTGTTAATATGATTGAGCAGAATAAGTCGTTTCCAGATGACTTCGGTTTTGACTACTGTCTTATATGGATTAATAGTGATAAATATCCCTCATTTATCAGTAAGCCACACCCTGACAGTGGCGAAATCATCCATGACGTTAGGGATAACTCAAAACCGTTTGCTCATGAACTTCCAATTTTAATAGACCTCGATGGCATCAATGTGGTGCCGGTTAATCTATATCTTCACTCTTTGTTGGCAGACCCTGATATATCCTCAGATAAAACAATTCAATCTCATGCAGTTGCGCTATTGAGCTTCTATCGGTGGCTGAATACGGAAATCCCCGAACATACTCACCCAAGGACAGGACTGTTGGTTGATAAAAAATGTCCGTTAACAATATATGACTGCACCGACAAGGTAGAGGAAAGTCCAATCGTGAGATATCGAGACTATTTACTGGAAAACCTTTATACTAGGGATGAAAATGGAAAAGTTGGTGGTTCTCCAAGTACAGCTTCTAACTATGTTTTGAAAGTTGTTAATTCCTTCATCGCCAGCGGATCATTTCAATCAGCAAAACCTTTCGACCATTTGAGTTTAAGGCAAAGACTGTTCGCATAAGCAGCAAAGGAAAGAGATCTCAGCATGAAATGCTCTCACATCTTAACCGCTATCACAGTAAGGAGATTACTGTATATACCACAGGTCTCACTAAACCATTTAAAAGCATCAAAAAACCTCAAGAAGCTGATCTCAGAGAACTTAATCCACTTCGTGAAGATGAAAAGCAAGAGCTTTATAAATACCTTGATGTTGGAAACTCGACTGATACTAAAGCTCTCATGCTGTACGTAAAGACTGAAACGGGATTGAGATTGGAGGAATTGATAACATTTCCAGCCTCTGTCGTGGACAAGCCAAAAGCTAAAGTAGTTAAAGTGCAAATTGGTGAGAACATTAACGGTTGTTTAACCAAATTTAAAAAAAACAGATCAATTGAAATCCCAGCTAAGGTTATGGAACTGCTGTACGAGTACAAATTGAGTAAGGCGAGAAAGAAGGCTATTCAAAACGGACTACTTCGCCATAACCACTTATTCGTAAAATCAAATGGCAATATCTATGCTCCAAACACCATTCAAAAGTATGTGGAAACTATCCGTAACGATTTAGCACACTGTGGGCTTGATATTTATTTTTTCTCTCATGATTTACGTGCCACTTTCGCAACCGACTGGCTGTACGGCAAACACATGGAAACAGCTAAGCCCTTCGAAGCCTTGTTACAGGAGTTGGCTGATTTGATGGGGCATGAAAGCACATCTACCACCCAAAAATACGTTAACTATATGAATGACAATAAAACATGGTTGGAATTCTCTCAGCGTAAAAATGAATTCGCACAACAATCGTTGAGGTGAGTACATGGCCAAAAGTCGATTAGCAGCATCAAGAAATCAAAATAAATTACCCACTCCGCCGATTACTAAGAATAATGTTACTTCATTAGATTTGAACGTTGATATATGGCCAGAAGGGAAGCTGAACAGCACAAAACACAATTTTCTTTATTGGTGTCATGAACAGTGTGATCCAAAAAAACCATTAGCTAAACCCTCTCGATTAGAAAAAATGCAAAAGCTAAAAAGATGGGTTGATCAAGAGAAGAAAAATGAAACCAATGCATGGTCTCTAGTGGTGAAATTAAGCGCCTTAAAGGCTTATATAGCATTTTGCGACATTAAGAAGTTCGCACCTTTTAGTCAGGCTGGATATCTTTCTTACGCTGGTAACTCTGGAGAGTTACGGCGCTTAGTTGATATTGCTAATGAGCCTAAAAAATATCAGTTTCAGTATCATAATGGCGAAGAGTTTGGTTTGTTGGAATATTCAGCTCTTCAAAAAAAGATGAATCTCGACTCGCTACTTCCAATACTTGGTTTTGATGTGTCAGACATGCAAGCCACGCTCAAGAGCTTTAATGGTGAGATTGTAGATTTTGCTACACAACCTTATACATCAAGAGAATGGTATGCACTAGTTAGACGCACTCAGCTTCTCTTTTTCTCTTTGGCAACTCAACTTATTGCATATAAAGAAGAAAATCCTGATTCTCCACCACCTCAACACCTCGATAATATTGTGGTTGAAAGAAAAGATAACCGTGACATCACGATTACACTTGGGAGAAAAAATTGTTCAGCGTTAGATGGCTTAGCGAGTCCTTTTAATCAATGTATGGCAGCAGCTTACACTCTGTTTGCCTATTACACTGCATTTAACGACTCAGTGATTAGACAAGTTCGCCACCCAATTAAATTTGTTACGTCAAATAAAGATGGTCGGACATCAAAATCTGCTCAAGTCCGCGCTTATAAAGGCCGCGCTTCAAAAGATGTAAAAGCGTTATTTTCAGGCACTGAGGAAAACTCTCATCCCGAAGCCAAAGACGATGAAGCTGGGTTTATTGTCGCTGACATCAATAAGCGCGACTCTGTCGGAGAAGCTGACGGAATCACCTTTCTTCGAGCACTCGAACTCCTCTCGAAAACCTACAGCGAAGACCCTTATGACACTCTGATATATTTCCTCAATAGCGAAGGTGATAAAGGCAAAGTTGATGTATCTGGAGCTTCATTCCAATTATCAAAGAACCTAAATTTGCTTTCTGAGAGCAGAGCTGAGTTGATCGACCATCTAGTAAAAACCTATACCGACATTGTTGAAGATCAAAAGATGACCACGTTTAACAAGATTAAACGAGATGATGGTGTACACACGATGGAATCAAATGTCACCGATCTTAATAAGCAAGTTGTAACAATAAGAACAATGCCGATTGCTTACGCAGCGCTGTCATGTATGACAGATGTTTCACTGCGGAACGCGCTGATACCACTTAATTATTCAGAGAAAGATTTCGATGGAGCGATCACCGTTTCTTTCAAATACGCTGATGGCTCGTTAGGTGAGTTCATTATTGCAGCTAAATACAGACATTTTCTTCAATTGGTCGAACGCTATGCTGCGACCAGAAACCCTTTACCTAGAAAAAATTATGGTTTTGGTGGGGGGAGTTCAACAACCAGACTGCCTTACTTACTACCGCTGGGTGGTAAGCATGTTACTTATCAGTGGTCAGAGGGTGAGGTTCCGATTCGCAAAATTCTATTAAATTTATGTGGTATTGGTCGCGGTGATTACTTTCTAAATATTACAGCCAGTAGGATTCGTATTACTCATTCTAACTTAGAGTATAAAGCAGAAGAAAAAGGGTGGACAGCCCGAAAAATTTTGCAGCACAATATTGAAACAACGGAAAGACATTACCCCAACGGTCACCCTGTTTCAAACAACAGGCAAATGTCACAAGGGATGATGGGGTTAGTCTACATAGCCCAAGGTAAGAGCCGCAGTGAAGCTATAGAATCAGTTAAGAAAGAATTGGAAATTCCCATCTTAGAATACGATGTTTGGAAACAACGTAATGCTCCTACAAACCCCAATGGCATTAGCTGCGACGGGGAAATCGATTTGGTGTCCGAGAAAGATTGGCACTATACAGCACGCAAGTTCGCAGAAAAAAAAGGGATTATTGAAGAGGGTCAAGATATTACCTGCTATCAATACGATCTTTGTGTCTTTTGCAGAAGTGCCAAACTCGTTGATGATCCCTACGCTATTTATAAACTATTGAGCTTTCTCGATGCGTTAAGTGAAGCTATTGACCAATACCCAGAACGCGCTTCGGTAATTCAATTAAAGATAAATCGCTTTCAAGCTAACCTTGACGGCCTCCCATTAGAAACCATTGAACAAGCTGAGTATTTGCTCGAAGAAAAAGGGCGTTATCCACTTTTCAACTCGTTATCTTCCATTTCCCAATTTCTATAAGGACTATATCTATGCTGTCTTTTGAAAACTCACAAGATATGGATTCAACCTTAGATACCATGCGTTCGATTGGTGATAGAGGCGACTATTTACAACAGGAACTTCTCCCTGCACTACTGCGAGGCGATTGGGAAGAGTTAGATAAAATGGTGGTCTATCAAGATCAAAAAAAAACCATCTTGTTTGGCGAGAATATATGGGCGTTTAGATATTCTGACTACAAAGGGAGTGGGATCGCGAACTTGATTTTTAACATTGAGCCAAAGCAAGAAGAAAATGTCATTGTACTTCATCAAAAAGGGCGTCACATGCTTAATCAAATGAAGTGCGTAGCATTAGCAGAGATGTGGTTTTCTGTTAAACATACAGAACTGGCTTCAATTAATAATAAAAAAAACTCTCTTCGAAAGGATATTGCTCAGCTAATCAAACGTGGCATCAATTCGTTTGAGGAATTGAATCAAGGATATTTAGAAATTTTGGTTTCTGAGGGATGGTATGATATTTCTAGAAGCTATTGTTTTATAGGGTTGAATAACCTTGTCCACTTGAAAGGGCTGCTGCCTTTCAAGGTCAACTTTTCACATCAAACCCATAAGATACATAACGTGAGTTCTGATGCGCAAAACGGAAAAGTGGTGATTCCCCCACGAATCTATTTTGCGGCATTAAAAGAGTACAGTGAAGACATCGTAAAAGCCTACGGGTTAAGAGATGAAATAGAACAAGCTGTTGAGCAGATGATTTCGCTTTATGAGAATGAATTAGAAAGAAAAATCCTGAGGATTAGAAAAGGCTATGGCCATAAACCTAGTGACAGCTACGTAAAATCATGGGAACAATTTACGCAGGCGCTCAACAAAAATGGAATAACCTTAGTGGATAAAGGTGAGGATCCTCGGTGGATGCAAATATTCACATCTATTCAACCCCGCATTCAAATAAGCGGAGAACGTCTTAGAAGCTTCAGAGCACACATTGGCAACACTTGTTATGGCTGGGGTGATTTTAGGCGATATTTGAGGAGCCTAAATACAGAATCCTCATGGCTTTGTCTGACATTGTCTGGAATGCGCGTAGACGAGCTGTACAAAATAAGCCCTGTTTACGGTGCACAAAGAATGACTTTCGATAAAAATGGCTGTGAGTCGGAAACTGGCAAGGAAACCATTTACTTTTTAACTACACGCCAATCAAAGATTACGCTCAGTAGCCAAACCAAAAATGACACGTTTGTAACCACGCAAGCTGGCTGGAAAGCATTCCATATGCTGAATGCAATTAATACGCCCTATCGCAAAAGATTTGAAAAGAAATATAATCATCGAATGTTTGCAAACTTAAAGGACATCGCTTTTCCCAACCCTATAGGAAAGAGCGCATTGCACACTGTAATTAATACGACGTTTAACCGCGATAAATTTGATTTTACACTTACAGCCGAAGATATGGCGTATTTACAGACCTCAGACCCAGCCCAAACATCTTTTAATCAGGGCTATAAATTTCACTTCTCTCCACATCAGACACGGCGCACTCTCGCATACTACCTAATTGGATATGAGCTGTGTTCTTTCCCTGCCTTGAAGCAGCAATTTTCGCATTTGTCGATGGCGATGACGCGATGGTATGCCCGAAATGCCTATTCATTTGAAAAACTATACAGCGAAATACAAAAAGAACGTGTCACACAACAAGCTGAGATATTTGCTCGCATATATCAAAAAATGGCGAATGGTAAGCGTATCGCAGGTGGTAAAGGTCAAGCAGCAGTTGCTGAAATTAGTCGCCAAGGTGAAAGTTATTTTGAAGATGGATTAAGCAAACGCAAGCTATCAATTGACTACTGGATAGATCGATTGACCAACGGAAAAGAACACTTACATGCTATTGCTCCTGGGATGTATTGTACTAACACTCAATGCTCAATGCGTATCAATATTGATTTAAGTGAATGTGTAGACTGCGAATATGATTTTATTGAAAACGCTGTTTATGCCGAATCCTCCCGCATGGACGCAATGCGCAACATTGAGTTTTTAAAAGAAAACAATGAATTAAATTCCAGTTCTGCAACCAAATACCTGATGCAGGTAAAAGCTGCGGAAGCGATCATGGATGATCTAGGGTTTAAATATGAAAAGTATGAAATTGCAGAAGATGTGCTGAATTTGGTTATCGACACGACAATGGAGGCGTAAGGCATGGCAGACAAGTCTGGATTAAGCTCCACAGAAAGGCAGCTAAGAGACGCATTGGCGCGACTTGTTGATCAAAAGCCGATTAACAAAGAGTTGAAACAAAAGCTTAAAGCTAACAAGCTTAAAATTGTTGTTTCTAATGTTGAAAAAGAAGCAGGGTTATCAAATGGATCGGCCAGGCGCTATCCAGAAATAAAAGCGCTGAT
The DNA here is from genome assembly GCF_019345515.1 of Shewanella sp. NKUCC06_TVS. NCBI lineage: Bacteria > Pseudomonadati > Pseudomonadota > Gammaproteobacteria > Alteromonadales > Shewanellaceae > Shewanella > Shewanella sp. NKUCC06_TVS. The sequence continues at coordinate 286,578 of NZ_JAHKQX010000005.1, forward strand.
CGAAAGTGCTGAAGCAACGCGTATTCATGGTGCAAGCAATGTGTCCGATAATGTGGTTCGCGGTCACCCTCTCCACATAAAGGCTAAGGGAGACTTAGACAAAGCCAAACAAGAAATCAAAAAGCTCAATGAAGAAATTGAAAAGAAAGAACAAAAGCTTGGAGATTATAAAAAACGCTTAAAGTCTCAAGCTGTGAGAATGCACGAAGTGACCGTTGCAATGTGGAAACATATACCTGAAGAATGCAAGCATATTGAGTTAATGATCGATATGGAAAAAACGGGGGCAACAAGCAACGTTCTAGAATTCAAAAAGAGAGAAGAATTTGATTAGCTATGAGGCCTATTTTCTTGGTTGAATTGTACTAATCTGGACTCAGCTCGCCAAATTCAAATCACGATGCAACCGATCCGAAAGGTTGCTCAGGCTCTCTTCTGACGCATTCATTGTTTCGCATAACTTAACTAGTTTTGCTTAGTACTGCCTTGTTGACCTAATTTTTGTAATGCTAGAAAGTGTCTACAATATCAGTGGCGATTCAGTATTGCTTCGCCACTTCACATGTCTCATCCATATCAAATGCTGGCCGGGTTCAACAGTTCATGTAGTTATACAGGCTATTTGTTAGCTGAGTATCGATTCCTGATCGTTCTGATAGTATCACCAAGGATGAGTTTATCTTCAGGAAAATCTAAAACTACATTGATAATGTCTGCCATTGCTTGATTACTGAATCTAAATCCGATAGGCAGCTGATTTAGTTCATCAAATTGGGCGTCAAACGCAAGAACAAAATCTTTATGGTCTGACGATCTTCCATCTAGTACTGCATCAGGGATTTCAACATGTTGTGGTATTGGTTGAAAACCTTCAAATTCACCAATGGCTTCTACGACCTCAGCCCGTGAAGGCCAGTATTTAAGATCATATTGGTACGCCAGACTTTTAAGCTCATTTTTAACGTAAGCTCCGAAAAGATAGTTATGCTCTCCGCCTTGCACCAACGAATCGACTGCTGTTTGATAATCATGCCGGCGAAAACCAGATAACTCATACAATTCACTCTGGCGTCTTAGCATACCGGCCAGACAACATGAAAGCTCTGAGATATCTTCTTGTAATTTGAGTAGCTCACGCCTATTGGTTCTAGCTTGGATAAACACTTCCTTCGCAAAATCACCGCTCATCCAGATATGTTCCAATGTCAACCAAACAGCTTCAGCATTTGGCCTTTCTGATTCATAAAGGATAGCTAGTTTGTCAGCGTAGCCAAACTGATTGATTAGCTCGTTGAATACCCTTTCAAGGTTTGATGCCTGGTCAATCATCCGTTGCATAAGTGGCCAGCGGCTCATCCAAATCTTTTTCTCTCGGTTATCTTCAAGTTCCCTTTCTATAAAGGCTACGCAAAGTCAGTTGGTGAGTTTGTAGGTAATTTCGTCACGATAAGCACCTTTTGTTTCTGTATTTTCGTACTAAGATATCGCTTAGTAAAACGAATTACCGTGTCTCAAAATTTTTATTTTTTGGCCTTCAGACACGCACGCCTTCTGTTATGCCGTGAAACTAATCAAAGATCAACCAACCGATAAGCCTGAACAAACTTACAAGGTTTGATCTCTTGTTGTGAGAGAGTAATCAGTTTGATACTAAGTATTAAAGTTTCATACTGAAATGGCAGCGATCACATAGGTACTCTGCCTTTTCTAAAACGTTTATGCCCCAAAGCAATTCAGCACTCCATTTTTAGACTCTGCTTTAATTCCATTTATCCATGAGATTTTATAATCCATATGTGTCCAATTAAGCGCACCATTTCCTAAAATTTAAGTGTCTATTCATCACAACCTGAGGAGGTTTGTATGGACGCTTGGAATAA